>NZ_CP049990.1:2700000-3000000 GCF_011388195.1 Pusillimonas sp. DMV24BSW_D
GCGAACTATGTGGGTCCGGAAAATCGCAAGTTCGTACCCATTTCGCGCCGCAAGCGTTAATACTTATCAGGATTAATTTATATGTCTGCCGACACGACTCATATCTCCAATGTACGCCCCCAACCCGACCAGGTTTTAAGCGACATTGCCGATTATGTTTTGAATTACACCATTCACAGCGACCTGGCCTACGAAACGGCACGCAACTGCTTGATCGATACCTTGGGCTGCGGCCTGGAAGCATTGGAATACCCGGCCTGCACAAAATTGCTAGGGCCCATCGTGCCGGGCACCACAGTCCCTCACGGCGCCAAAGTGCCTGGTACGCAGTTTCAGCTTGACCCGGTTCAAGCCGCCTTTAACATCGGCACGATGATTCGCTGGCTCGATTTCAATGACACGTGGCTGGCCGCCGAATGGGGCCACCCCTCGGACAACCTGGGCGGTATCCTGGCCACAGCCGACTGGCTCTCGCGCACAGCCGTTGCAACAGGCAAAGCACCGCTGACCATGCATGATGTTCTTACCGCCATGATCAAGGCGCATGAAATTCAGGGTTGTATTGCGCTGGAAAACTCATTCAACAAGGTCGGACTCGATCACGTTGTATTGGTCAAGGTGGCCTCCACGGCCGTTGTGGCCCAAATGTTGGGGTTGAACCGCGACGAGATCATCAATGCACTCTCATTGGCCTGGGTTGATGGACAGAGCCTGCGCACTTATCGTCACGCGCCTAATACCGGCAGCCGCAAAAGCTGGGCCGCCGGCGACGCCACCAGCCGCGCGGTTCGCCTGGCGCTAATCGCTCAAACCGGCGAAATGGGTTACCCCTCGGTCCTGTCGGCCAAAACCTGGGGGTTTTACGACGTCCTCTTCAAAGGGCAACCCTTCAAGTTCCAGCGCCCCTACGGCAGCTATGTCATGGAAAACGTACTGTTCAAAATCTCGTTCCCGGCCGAGTTCCATTCGCAAACAGCAGTGGAATGTGCCATGCAGCTTCACGAAACACTCAAGCAAAAAGGTAAATCGGTTGATGACATCAAGCGCATTACCATCCGCACACACGAAGCTTGCATTCGCATCATCGACAAAAAAGGCCCCCTGAACAACCCCGCTGACCGCGATCACTGCATTCAGTACATGGTTGCCGTGCCGCTTCTGTTCGGACGCCTGACCGCGGCCGACTACGAAGACAGTGTTGCCCACGACCCACGCATTGACGAACTGCGCGACAAAATCGTATGCGTGGAGGACACCACATTCACCGCCGACTATCACAACCCGGAAAAACGCGCGATTGCCAACGCCTTGAAGGTCGAGTTCAATGACGGCACCGCCCTTGACGAAGTGGTATGCGAATACCCCATTGGCCACAAACGCCGTCGTGAAGACGGCATTCCGTTACTGGAGGCCAAATTCCGGACCAACCTGGCGCGCCGCTTCCCGGAGAAGCAGCAACAACGCATTCTGGACGTGTCACTGAATCAGACACAACTGGAACACATGCCGGTTCACGAATACGTTGATCTGTACGTCATTTAGAAGAAACAAAACTTATGTCTTATATAAGATATAAGACATTTGCCTGAATACAGGCTAACGCTTACAATTATGTTTTTCCCTCATCTTCGATCAAAGGGCAAGTCACATGCTGGATAACTACCGCCAACACGTTGCTGAACGCGCTGCGCTTGGCATCCCCCCTCTTCCTTTGTCTGCTCAGCAAACGGCAGACCTCATCGAATTGCTGAAGAATCCGCCTGCCGGTGAAGAACAAAACCTGGTCGAGCTGATCACCTATCGCGTACCAGCCGGCGTAGACGACGCCGCCAAGGTTAAAGCGTCTTATTTGGCCGCCGTTGCTTTCGGTACCGAAAAATGCCCTTTGATTACGCCTGAAAAAGCAACTAAATTGCTGGGCACGATGTTGGGCGGCTATAACATTCAGCCACTGATCGACCTGCTCGACAACGAAGCGCTGGCCGCCATTGCCGCAAAAGGCCTGAAGAGCACGCTCCTGATGTTCGACGCTTTCCACGATGTGCAAGAGAAAGCAGAAAAAGGCAATGCCTACGCGAAAGAAATTTTACAAAGCTGGGCCGACGGTGAATGGTTCACTCAGCGCCCGGAAGTGCCCGAGAGCCTCACACTAACTGTGTTCAAAGTGAGCGGCGAAACCAATACTGACGATCTTTCGCCTGCGCCCGATGCCTGGAGCCGCCCCGACATCCCCCTGCATGCACTTGCGATGCTGAAGAACCCGCGCGACGGCATTGAACCGGACGAGCCCGGCAAAATCGGCCCGATCAAGCTCATTCAGGAACTGAAAGAGAAAGGTAACCTGATTGCCTACGTGGGCGACGTGGTAGGCACCGGCTCCTCGCGTAAATCAGCCACCAATTCAGTACTGTGGTACACCGGCGAAGACATTCCTTTCGTGCCCAACAAACGTTTTGGCGGCGTCTGCCTGGGCAGCAAAATCGCCCCTATTTTCTACAACACCATGGAAGATGCCGGCGCCCTGCCTATCGAGCTTGACGTTTCCGAAATGGAAATGGGCGATGTCATTGAACTGCGTCCCTATGAAGGCAAGGCCTTGAAAAACGGTAAAGTTATTGCCGAATTTCAGGTTAAATCTGAAGTCTTGTTCGACGAGGCCCGCGCCGGCGGTCGCATCCCCTTAATCATTGGTCGCGGCCTCACGGCCAAAGCGCGTGAAACGTTGGGCCTCCCCCCCTCCACCTTATTCCGCTTACCCAGCAACCCTGAAGACAGCGGCAAGGGCTTCAGTCTGGCGCAAAAAATGGTGGGCCGCGCCTGTGGCTTACCTGAAGGCCAGGGTATCCGCCCCGGCACTTACTGCGAGCCCAAGATGACCTCGGTAGGTAGCCAGGACACCACCGGCCCCATGACGCGCGATGAACTAAAGGATCTGGCCTGCCTGGGTTTCTCGGCCGACCTGGTCATGCAATCGTTCTGCCACACAGCCGCTTACCCCAAGCCGGTCGACATCAAAACGCATCACGAGTTGCCTGACTTCATCAGTACGCGTGGCGGTATTTCCCTGCGTCCAGGCGACGGCATTATTCACTCGTGGCTGAACCGCATGCTGCTACCCGACACGGTAGGTACCGGCGGCGACTCACATACCCGTTTCCCGATCGGTATCAGTTTCCCTGCCGGCTCCGGCCTTGTGGCTTTTGCGGCTGCCACCGGCGTTATGCCGCTGGACATGCCCGAATCGGTGCTGGTTCGTTTCAAAGGCGAAATGCAGCCTGGCGTAACGCTACGCGATCTGGTCAACGCCATTCCTTACTACGCCATTCAGCAAGGCCTGCTAACAGTTGAGAAGAAAGGCAAGAAAAACATTTTCTCAGGCCGTATCCTGGAAATTGAAGGCTTACCAAAACTGAAAGTGGAACAAGCTTTCGAATTATCCGACGCCTCAGCCGAGCGTTCCGCTGCCGGTTGTACCGTTCGTCTCGATAAAGAACCTATTATCGAGTACATCAACAGCAACATCACCATGTTGAAGTGGATGATTGCCAACGGTTATGAAGACAAACGTACCATTGGCCGCCGCATTAAGGCCATGGAAGCCTGGCTTGAGAATCCTGAACTGCTGCAACCCGACGCCGACGCAGAGTACGCCGCCGTTATTGAAATCGATCTGGCCGACATTCACGAACCCATCGTGGCCTGCCCGAACGATCCTGATGACGTTAAAACCATGTCCGATGTAGCGGGTACGCCGATTGACGAAGTGTTTATCGGAAGCTGCATGACCAACATCGGCCACTTCCGTGCAGCATCCAAATTGCTGGAAAACAAGCGCGACATTCCCGTTAAGTTATGGGTTGCGCCCCCCACCAAAATGGACCAAAAGCAACTGACCGAAGAAGGCCACTACGGCGTTCTAGGTACCGCCGGTGCCCGTATGGAAATGCCGGGCTGCTCGTTATGCATGGGTAACCAGGCACAGGTACGCGAAGGCGCAACGGTAATGTCGACCAGTACACGGAACTTCCCCAACCGCTTGGGCAAAAATGCCAACGTATTTCTGGGGTCGGCCGAGCTAGCTGCTATTTGTTCCCGTCTGGGTCGCATTCCTACCAAGGAAGAGTATCTGGCCGACATGGGCATTCTTACCCAGCACAGCGGCGAAATCTACCGTTACATGAATTTCGATCAAATCGAGGACTTCACCGAAACGGCCAAAACCGTCAATATCTAATCCTTTTATCCAGGGTTAAATACAGACTCCCCCGCCCGTATACCGGGTGGGGGATTTTTGCTTTCGGCACGCGTTACACTATTACTGTTATTTACCCCGAAACACTCATGGCCTTGACCAATAAAATGCCCCAATCCCGCCTTTCCGTCGATGTTCGCCGCCTGCTCGAACTCACAGAAGCCCTGACATTGTCGGGAAGCCGGCTGGAAGACCTTTACTGGGAAGAGCAGCTTAAGCAGCTGATAGGCAAGCTTTACAAAAGCCGTAAAAACCGGCATGTGGAAACAGCGCTCGATCAGCTTATTCCAAATAAAATGCAGGCCTACGAGGTTTTGGTAGAGCTGGCCGAAACATTCTCTGAATCAACTGAAATTCACGATAAAACCGATTACGACGTTCTGCTGGTCAGCGCACCTATCCTTATCTGGACGCGCTATCAATTACCATTGCCGACCCCTTTGCAACGCAAAGATTTTGATCTGATTGAAGCAGCATTCCGCGAGCATATTGCTGCCCCACAAGCTTGTGTTGCTTTGCTGCCGCAAGTTATTAGTTTCGAGCAAATGCCGCAATCGTTCCAGGATACGGCACGCCTAACCCAGCAACTGGGCAGGCAGGCGGTCACCAGCGAGGTTAAGCCTATTGAAATCACGCCGCTGGCGCATACAGAAGGCATGCTGGCCGACGCCCGATTTATCATTGCAGCCATTGCGGTCCCCAAGGGGCAGCCCGTATTTCATTGGCAAACACCATCAGCGCCTGCGGTGCAATCGCGCGCGCAAAGCCTTCAGAACTGGCAACACGCGATTGAACCTTGCTTTAACCGGCTTTTCGCCGGCTGCACAATCGACTACCAGCAGCCGGAAGCATTTTTTGTCAGCAGCCGCGAGGCAGACCGGCGTATTCGCCCATTGGCACTCAAGGCGGCTGCCATCTGGCTACAAAACGCAGCAAACCTGAATGGGTCGGATATTCGTGCAACCATCGTCGGATGCGGTGAGAACATGATTGAAGAATACCGGGTCGGCTTCACCACGCGCCAATCGAATCAGGTTATTTACGGTTGTGTCTGGCCCATTCTCAGCAAAGAAGAAGCCAACCTCAATAATGAAGGCTTACCCGATATCCCCGACCATATCGCCGAACAGCTCGCTGAGGTCGGGATTAAAGAGGTCAAGCGTCTGAATGGGCTTGCTCAGGGCGAAATATGCGATGATTGCGGTGCGCCTTTCTTCCCGAACACGCTGGGCGAAATGATGCATCCCGAACTGCCCGAGGAAATTGATCTCGAGCCGCGACACTTTCATTAATTTGCCATGCCCGGTGCACCGGCGCATATCGCCGTAACAACCCCCTCTTTGTTAATCGACTTGTTTTGCCAGGTTGTCGACAATTACGGCGATATCGGGGTGTGCTGGCGCCTGGCTCGACGCCTCACAGAAAAAACGCCCCATCGCGTCAGGTTATGGGTCGATAACCTGGCCGCATTTCAGCGTCTTGAGCCTCGAATTGATCATTCAGGATACCAGGCACTCTCCGACCAAATTACCCTATGGCATTGGGAGCGCATTCATCAGGTGGAAGAAGCCGGTGATGTTGTCATTGAGGCCTTTGGATGCGATTTACCTACAACCTTTTTGCCCAAAATGCTGGAACAAAACAGCTTATGGATCAATCTGGAGTACCTGAGCGCTGAGGATTGGGTAAATGACTGTCACGGCATGCCGTCTTTGCAGCCCAACGGCTTGCGCAAATATTTCTTTTTCCCTGGCTTTACGCCTGCAACAGGGGGATTATTGCGCGAACCCGACCTCCTTGAGCGTCGCGACAACTGGCGAGCAACGCCCAATCTGCGATGGTCTCAACTAAAAGAACTGGGCGTTCCCGCTAAGTTATGCGACATGCTTCGACATGGCGGGCGCCAGGTGTTTTTGTTCAATTACCCGAACGCGCCAACCGCTGCCTTGGTACGCGCGCTAAACACCAAATCGAAACCAACGGTTATTCTGCAACCACACGAAAACGGCACCCACGCCTCGCAGCCGGCATCCTATGTTCATCTGGTCAAGATCCCCTTTGTGCCTCAAGTGCACTTTGATACCTTGCTCTGGGGCAGTGACCTGAACTTGGTACGAGGAGAAGACTCACTCGTGCGTGCGATGTGGGCAGGCACACCGTTTATCTGGCATATTTATCCACAGGAAAGTAACGCACACCAGCTTAAATTATCCTCCTGGTTGGACAAGAGTCCTTTTGATGACCGCGTTAAACAATTGCAAATAGCCTGGAACCATGCAGACGTCGCGGGTTGCGAGGATATCATCAGCGCCCTGGTTAGCCACCCCGAACACTTGCATGCATGGCGTCATTCCTGTCAGCAATGGGCTTCAGATTTGGCGCGACATGCCGATTTAGCCACGAACTTACTCCAGTTTTTTACGCTTCATGCAGGAACGCGTTAAAATGATGGGCTTTGGGTTGTGCTGGCGAAAACTGTACGATGTTTTCAGCACACTTTTGGCAAGCGAACAAAACACGACCCCATTTTCTATCCCCGGAGTTTTAATACATGAAAACCGCACAGGAACTGCGCGTAGGCAACGTTGTTATGGTGGGCAACGAACCATTGGTTGTACAAAAAGCTGAATACAACAAGTCGGGCCGCAATGCGGCGGTCGTCAAATTGAAGTTCAAAAATTTGCTGTCGGGTTCCGGCAGCGAGTCGGTTTATAAAGCGGACGAAAAATTCGACGTTGTCATTCTCGACAAAAAAGAATGTACCTACTCCTACTTCGCCGATCCCATGTACGTATTCATGGACGAAGAGTACAACCAGTACGAAGTGGAGGCCGACAGTATGGGCGACGCACTTGAGTATCTGGAAGAAGGCATGACCGTTGAGGTCGTATTCTACGAAGGACGCGCTATTTCGGTTGAACTGCCCACTATCATTGTGCGCGAAATCACCTACACCGAACCGGCTGTGAAAGGAGACACATCGGGCAAGGTATTGAAACCTGCAACGATCAACACCGGCAAGGAAATCAGTGTTCCCCTGTTCTGCAACATTGGCGACAAAATTGAAATTGATACGCGCACAAGCGAATACCGCAGCCGCGTAATGTAAGCAGCAAATTACTGCATGCGGTCGTCGTCGAGATAGTCGGGAACGGGTAACACAGTTACCCCTTCTTCGGCTAAAGCAGCACGTTCTTCCTGCGTTGCCGTCCCACGAATAGGTCGCTCTTGGGTTTCCCCGTGATGCATGCGCAGCGCCTCTTCGGCGAACCGCGTTCCCACATTTTCAGTATTACGCACAATTTCACGCACTTGTTGCATAACCTGTGCCTGCAACTTGGCTAATTGCTCCATGGCCGGCGCGGCCAATACCTGCTCACCCGAAGCAGCCGCAGAGGCCCCGGCTAACTTGGCAGCCTGTTCCAGCCCTGTTTCCTGGCTGCGGCCACGATTAATACGGGCTGCCGTCAATTTTTTGTTGACGTTGGCACTGTTGCAAACGGGGCACGATAATAAGCCGCGCTCTTTCTGCGATTCGAAGCCGTCTTGGGAACCAAACCAGCCTTCGAATACGTGCCCAAGTTCACATTGAAGGTCGAATACTTTAAGTGTCATAGAACATCATTATAAGCGAGGTCGACCCTTTCGGGCGCACGACGTGAGCGCTATGTTGTGGAAAACCTGCTTACAAGCGCGGCACGGCGGCCAACAACCGTTGGGTTTGCGCATGTTGGGGCTGTTGCAGCACCAATGCTGCGTCATTCATTTCAACCAGCTTGCCGCCGTCCATAATGGCGATACGGTCAGATAAGTATTCCACGACACCAAAATTGTGCGTAATAAACAAATATGCCATCTCAAGTTCATTCTGCAACGTTTGCAGCAGTTCAAGAATTTGTGCCTGAACCGAGACATCAAGCGCCGATGTCGGCTCATCGCAAATCAGCACCTTCGGTTCGACAGCCAAAGCGCGTGCAATGGCAATGCGTTGCCGCTGTCCGCCCGAGAACTCATGTGGATAACGCGTGACCGTATTAGCCGGTAAACCAACGCGATCAAGCAAATTGCGAATACGATTTGCACGCTGTGTTTTATCAAGCTCCGGCCGCAATGCCGCCACGCCCTCTTCAAGAATATCTCCCACGACCATACGCGGGTCCAGCGACGCATACGGATCCTGGAAAACAATTTGCATCGATTGACGCAATATGCGTAATTGACGCCGGTTGGCACTAAAAAGCGACTTACCGGCAAGCAGCACTTCCCCTTGAATTCGTGCCTGTTGGTCAAGTAAACGCATCAGGGCCTTGGCGGTCGTCGTTTTCCCGCAACCCGACTCACCCAACAAGGCCAGCGTCTCCCCGGCATGGAGATCGAAAGAAACGTCTTCTACGATGGGCTTATACGCAAATACACGGCGCAACAAACCGCCACGCTGAGGGTAAGCGACCGACAAATTTCGCACTTGCAGAACCGGGGTGCCGGTGCTCCTGGCATTCGATCCGTCCCCGGACTCAACAACGCGTTGTCCGGTCACCAATGAGCGACCCCGTTTCTCATACGCAGGAATAGCATTGATTAATTGCCGCGCATAAGCATGTCGAGGATTCTCAAAAAAGGAATCCACCGAACCGGTTTCCACAATCTCGCCCTGTTTCATAAGTGCCACGTAACGCGCCACTTTCTTCACAATGGCCAGATCATGCGTAATCAACAAAATCGCCAGGCCCATTTCCTGTTGTATATCCGCCAGCAAATGCAGAATTTGTCCTTGCACTGTGACATCAAGTGCCGTGGTGGGTTCATCAGCAACCAACACTTCCGGTTCGGCAGCCAAAGCAATGGCAATCATGATGCGTTGCTTTTGCCCACCCGAAAATTGAAAGGGATAATCGTTAATCCGTTTCTCCGCTTCGTGAATCCCGACACGATTCATCCAGTAAATAGCGCGTTTGCGCGCGGCCTGCCCACGATAGGATGTGTGCGCGAGCAGCGTTTCCACAATCTGGCGCCCCACCGGCATGACCGGATTCAAGCTGGTTGAGGGCTCCTGAAACACCATAGCCAATTGCCCGCCGCGAACGACTCGCATGCGCGACTCAGACAACTGATTCAAATCGGTTGAGCCCAGTTTCACCTTACCGGAACTAATGCGAGCGGCCTCAGGTAGCAAGCGCAACAGCGCCATTGCCGTCATACTTTTGCCACAGCCGGATTCGCCCACCAAAGCGAAAGTCTCCCCCCGACGCAGTGCCAAATCAAGTAAATGAACTGCATTATGGGCACCAGCTTCAGTTTGCAGTTGCACCGACAACTTTTCAATCTGGAGCACCCAGTCGTTTTGATCAAGCCGGGAAGTTGCGATCGCCTGACTCATGAACCCTCCTTTGTCATCGCAGGCTTGGCATGCATAGGCTGAAAATTGCGCATGCGCGGATCAAAGGCCTTTTGCACCGCATCGGCAAAAATGTTTGCCGCCAACACCAACGCCAGCATAAATACAAATGCTGCCAGCAAGTTCCACCAAATCATGGGGTCTCGAGACATTTCGGTACGGGAAGCATCAATCATGGTGCCGAACGAGGCCATGCTTGGATCCACACCAATACCCAAGTACGACAAAACCGCCTCATAGAGCACCAGACCTGAAAACTGTAAAACCATGGTAATGAGCACAATATGCATGACATTAGGCAACAAATGGTGACGCATGATGCGCCAATGCCCGACCCCAAACGCCCTCGCCGCCTGCACATACTCCAGCTCTCGAAGTTTCAAAACTTCGGCTCGCAGCAAACGACACAAACCAGCCCAACCGGTTAAACCCAAAATCAGGCACAGCAGAAAAAGACGCAAATCGGCACGCGCAGTCACGGTGGGGAACGCCTCCGGGTGCGTATCAATGTAAACCTGCATCATGAGCACACATGCGGCAATTAACAACACACCGGGGATAGAGGTTAACGTGGTATACAAATACTGAATGGCATCGTCTACCCGCCCTTTGAAATATCCGGCCGAGATGCCGAACAACAGAGCCGGCGGCAGCATGGCCAGTGTTGTCAGCGTCCCGATAACCAATGCCGTTCGCACACTTTTCAGCGCCTGCTTCATCACGTCGTTACCGACGCGATCAGTTCCCAATACGTGATAATCCATGCTCAAGGCAACCAAAACACCGGCCACCAACAGAATCACAGTTGCCGTAAGCCACATGGCACGAACCGGTATGTCGATGTCGCGCCGCCACCAGCGCATGAACGCATCGTGCATGGAACTTGTGTGACGCCGCTGCAGCAATGCTAGCAACACAGCCAGCACAAGACTCAAGCCTGCCCCAACCAGTGCACCCAGCACCGCCCGCACCCCAAGGTCGCGGTAATGTAATGCGTCCTCTTTCAGTTGCGTGCCGGCGTTCTTCAAACGGGGATAATCCCGCACCGGTTCGTCGTTGATAATTTGCGTTTCTTTGGTGAACTGACGAATCGCCAGCGGCGCGGAATAAGTGGCTTCAGGTTGGCTCAGCTGGGTCCAGGTCATCATGTCATCCAGTGCCGAGCGCAGCACCGGTGCGTAAACCGGGCCGCTATCAGCGCCCCCGCCCGGCAAACGAGGGCGATAATGCACGGAATCCAACACCGCCACCAGCGTGAACAAAAACAGCACTACTGCCGCCGACATGGCCGATGCCGAACGGCCCACTTGAGCCCAGGCGGCGCGCAAAGCCGGGGTACGCCTAACATGTAACGCGTAAAGCACCACCCCCGCCACCAGTGCCAATACAAAAATATCCGTCCAGAGAAAAACAAATTTTGGCATGGCGCTACTCGAATCGAACGCGGGGATCAGCCAGCGTATAAGAAATATCTGCCAACAATAACCCCACGATATACAACGCCGAGCCCAAGAACACCATGGCCCGCACAATTGAGAAATCCTGGGCGTTGATGGCGTCGATGGTATAACTGCCCAAACCCGGAATACCGAAGAACGACTCGGCAATCAAGCTGCCCATAAACAATAATGGAATAGCCGACACGGTGCCCGTGAGAATCGGCAGCATCGCATTGCGCAGCACGTGGCGGAACAAGACAATATGCTCAGCTAAACCTTTAGCCCTGGCCGTGCGCACATAATCTTTACCGATTTCCTCGAGAAAAAGTGTGCGATAAAACCGCGACTCGCTGCCCAAGCCGGAAACAACGGCCACCACGACCGGTAAAACCAGAAACCTTAAACTATCCCACCCGTCGGTAAACCCCGAATACGGCACCCAGCGCAGCACTTTGGCGAACAACCACTGCCCGGCAATAATGTAGAACAAACCGGAGATGGATAAGAGCACAACACACACGACCACGCCGGCAAAATCCAATTTGGTGGCGCGAAAAAAGACCAGCAGCAACGCGAACGACACACTAACCAACATACCGAGCACGAAACTCGGAATCGCCAGCGCAAGGCTCGGGCCGATACGTTGGCGAATTTCATAGCCAATGTCTCGGCCCCCGTCGGAAAAGCCGAAATCGAATAGCAACAACGGTGCCGACCGTTCATAAAAAACGGTGTCCGTCAGTGTCCGCACGCCTTGAGCCGACGCGTTATAAAACAACGGTTTGTTATAGCCCCGTTCTTCTTTCCATTGTTCAATTGCATCTGGGCTTACGCGTTGACCGCCAATGGCCATGCGCGCCATGTCGTCGGGCGTGTTAACGGCAAAGAACAGCACGAACGTCAGCAAGTTCACGCCGATGAGCACAGCAACACCGTAAAACAAACGACGAACAATATAAGCAGTCATAAGCCACGCCTTCCTTTCATGTGATCCAGCGCGGTGGCACGTTCACGACGTTGAATAACCCGCCATGCCGGCCAGACACCTATTAGCAATACCGCCAGAAGCAGCCAAAGCGGCCACCAACGTGGCTCATTCCATTTTTTTACGCCGGCAACCCGCTGATCTGGATCCACCCGTAAATATTGCAGGGTATTACGAACCATTTGTGTGGGTTTGGCATTGGACACCCATGCCTGATACGCCCCGCCGGACTTCGGATAAAACCCGAACATCCAAGGCATATCGCGCTGCACAATTTCAACCATGCGTGCTACGACACGATCTTTTTGCGGCCCATCATCAAGGAAACGCAATTGCTCAAACAAGTCGTCATACTCAGGGTTGTGATAATTGGCCGCATTTTCACCACCGGTTTTCGCTTTGGCATTCGCACCGTACAGCAAGAACAAAAAGTTTTCCGCATCCGGGTAGTCGGCCACCCAACCCCACATAAACATTTGCGCGTTGCCCTGACGCATTTTGTCTTGAAAACGGTTGTAATCCGTGGCTCGAATCTCCAGCTCGACATTCAGTTTCTTCAGTTGCCGCCGCATCCAGTCGAGCGTGGCGTTTGACCCCATACCGGCAGCCGAATCAAAGTGCAAAATTAAAGGTTCACCGGTATCTGCGTCCCGCCCGTTTGGGTAGCCCGCCTGGGCAAGCAACTCCCGGGCCTGCTCAATAGGTCGCCGAACCGCACGATCATCCTTCCAGGTATAAACGTGCTTGTTCAGCCCAGCCGGCAAAGGCTGATACCCCGGTACGCCTGGGGGTAACGGCCCCTGCGCCACCTGCCCCTGGTCGTTCAGGAAGATAGATACAAATTGCTCCCAGTCGAACGCAATACTAATCGCCTGACGCAACTTGCGATTGCGCGCTTGCTGCTCGGGGGTATCACCGCGCCCCACGACAGGGTCGAGCCAGTTAAATCCAAGATAGGTGATTTGCGGCTCAGTGGACGATAACAACTGCAGCCCACGGTCGGCATAGAGTTCAGCTTTTTCGGCTGAATCACCCGCCGCCACTTGCATGGCCACGCCATAACTGCCGCCGTCAACTTCGGGAACATCGTAATAACCCTGCAAGAACTTGCCCATTAAAGGCACGCTTTCCTTTTCCAAAGAAAATACAACGCGATCAATAAACGGGGTGGGTTTACCGCAATCAACCAGCAACCCTCGCGCTTTGTCTTGCGGCTCTCCCTCACAAGGATAGGGTGACGGCCTGAAATGCGGGTTGCGCACCATGACATGCTGTCGATTCTGAATTGATGTTTCCAGCATATAAGGCCCGGTGCCGGCAGGCCACGTATTCAACGACAAATTACGTTGTGCCATACCAGACTGATGGTAAAAGCGATCGGCCTCCCACGGGACAGGCGCAGTGAAGGTCATGGCAAGCCAATACTTGAACTGCGGGTATTTTCCTTTGACACGAATACGCAAGGTGTGGTTATCCAATGCCTGCACGCCATTAAACCCATATTCGCGCAAATCAAGCCATTCCGGGCTTTTGCCTTGTTCTTCCCACTGTTTCTCCAAAGCGTTCAGCTCTTGGGCATATTCGCGCAAGCCTTCAATATGAGAAGACAAAACCCCAAACGCCGGCGACACCACCCTGGGGCTGGCCAACCGCCGAATACCATAAACGTAATCATGCGCCGTTAATTCACGCGTACCCACTTCGCTGAAATCCGTTAAAGCGTATTTATTCTCTAGCGCGCCCGGTTGCAAGGGCCAATAGTGATAATTGCCGTTCTTATTGCGGGCAAAAGCCGGATGAGGGGCGAACTGAATACCTTTCCTGATCGGAATGTCGTACACGCTCACTGCAATATTTTCCCCCGGCGCATTGTCGGGCAAGACATTACCGTTTTCGTCATAATAACGGGGGCTGATCACCGATTCGGCGGTTCGGGGAATCAGTTGATAGGGGCGCTTTAAATAGTGGTAACCATAAAGCGGCTCATAAATGGAATAGGTAAAAGGCGTTTCATCGGTGGAGTAAGAACTGGCAGGGTCGAGATACTTGGGAGAACGCTGAGAAAATGCCGTAAACAGCGTGTTTTGCGCCAATGCGCCTTCCTCGTAGGGGCTATTTATGGGCTCCGGCGAGCAGCCGGCCAAAATAGCGGCAGCCCACACAATTACCCACACTCCCACCATGTTCCGGAACCTGTTTTTCACGCCAATACCATTTCCCATATTGATTGAATCCGCCATCCGGTCGGATCCCGCTTGAGCGGGTTGCGGCTAACATGATATACAAATTGAACCAGCGCAGGCCATGCCTGCAAACCCGCAGGACAAAAAATGACGGAAAGACAACTTGTTATAGTAGGTGCGCTCATGATGCTGATTGGCGTGGGGGCAGGCGCGTTCGGTGCCCACGGCCTGAAACGTGTCCTTTCAGCCGACATGCTGGCCATATGGCAAACCGCAGTGCTGTACCAATTGATTCATGCGCTGGGCCTGTTGCTTATTGCCGCACTGAGCACCCGAATTGTCGGCCCCTTGCCGGGCTGGTCGGGCCTGATGATGCTTGCCGGCATCATCCTGTTCAGTGGCAGCCTTTACATTCTGGCGCTAAGCGGCGTGAAATGGCTGGGGGCAATTACCCCACTGGGCGGCGTTGCCTTCATTGTGGCTTGGGCCTTGTTAATGTTTGCCGCATGGCGTCATTTGTAATGCCGTACTTCGAAAAAGCACAACCTGGCCGCCAAACAAAACGCACTTAACTTGAAAACACCTTATTGCACCGGAATAAAAGTTGGAAAAGAAAATGATTGATCCGAAATTAAATGAATTTATTGTTGCTTTACCGAAAGCCGAATTGCATTTGCATATTGAAGGCACCTTGGAACCGGAACTCATTTTTGAGTTGGCCCGTCGCAATAACATTAAACTGAATTACGCATCAGAAAACGAGCTGCGCCGGGCCTACGCCTTCAAAGACCTTCAGTCGTTCCTGGATCTGTACTATGCAGGTGCCAGTGTGCTCATTACCGAGCGTGATTTCTACGACATGACCATGGCCTACCTTAAGCGTGCGCAAGCCGATGGCGTATGCCATACCGAAATCATGTTCGATCCACAAACCCATACGGAACGTGGTGTTGCCATTGAAACCGTATTTGCAGGCATTGCCCGCGCCGTACGCGAAATGCAACAACAAGCCGGTCTCACCAGCTATTTGCTCATGAGTTTTTTGCGTCATTTGTCGGAAGAGTCCGCATTCGAAACGCTGGAAGCCGCCTTGCCGCTGCGCGAGCAATACAAGGATATCTGGGTCGGCATTGGTCTTGATTCCGCCGAGGTAGGCAACCCACCCGATAAGTTCCAACGTGTCTTTACCCGTTGCAAAGAGCTGGGGTTCCGTTTAGTTGCGCACGCAGGTGAAGAAGGCCCGCCACAATACGTGCGCGATGCGCTGGACCTATTGCACGTTGACCGTATTGACCATGGCGTGCGCAGCGAAGAAGACCCCGACCTAGTCAAACGCTTGATTCGTGAGCAAATTCCGCTAACCGTTTGCCCGCTTTCGAACCTCAAGCTTTGCGTGGTAGACGATATGCACGACCACAACATTGCCCGGTTGCTGCGCCAGGGCTTGGTCGTGACGGTTAACTCCGATGATCCGGCCTATTTCGGTGGCTACGTAGGCGACAACTACCGTGCCATCGCAACGTCGCTTAAACTTTCCAAAGCGGAACTGGCCAAATTGGCAGACAATAGTCTGGTTGCTTCGTTCTTGCCCGGCTACCGCAAAAGCCAATTACGTCAACAGCTTCAAGCCATGTTATGAACTTCAGGGGCGCACAGTGCCCCTGCTGATTCCTCTCGCGGCTACTGCGCTTGCTCCCAATCCACCCAGGGTATGTTGTGTGTCCTCAAATAACTTGACACCGCCTGCCCTATGGTGGGGAAAAAATGCGCCTCACCCACTTTCTTGAACAAGCCGAATTGCTTCATCTGATCTTTCACCGGGTCTTTCATTTCGGCAAAAACCAGGTCGATTCCTTCGGACGCCAACCGATCGTCCAGTTCCAGCAGCATATCAGCGGCCGTCACATCGATTCCCGTCACAGGCTCAGCCGCCACAACCAACCAGCGTATGGGCGTGGGGGACGACGACACCGCAGCCAAGGCCCGCTCCTGGAACAACTCGGCATTGGCGAAAAACAACGGCGCATCCCAACGAAACAGCACCAACCCAGGTATTCGTCTACCATGCGGATAACGGCTGACATCATGGTAGCCCTTTAAGTTGTCCACCCTGACTAGCACAGCAGAATACGGACGCCAGCTTTCCCAAAGAAACGAGATCAGCGCCACCAGCACCGCCAGGCCAATTCCCTGTATCGGGCCCAACACCACAATGCCGGCCGAACATCCCAGCGACAACCAAAACTCCGCCGGTCGCATGCGATAAATTCGCCCCACAGAGCGAATTTCCATTAAACCGATCATCGAAGCAATGACAACGGCAGCCAACACGGTATCCGGGAGATAACGAAGCAATTCAGGCGCGTAAACCAGTAAGACCAAAACCAACAAAGCGCCCACCACATTCGCCAACTGCGAGCGCGCGCCTGCGGCTTGTGCAACAGGCGTACGTGATGCGCTACTGCTAATCGGAAATCCCTGGAAGAACCCCGTTGCCAGGTTAGCCATCCCCAGGCCCACCATTTCACGGTTGGCGCTAACCTTATCACCCGTTTTGGTGGCATAGGCCCGTGACAAAACGCTGGTTTCCGACATCGCAAGCAATGCCGCAACCACACCACCGACCGCGACCTGAAGGACGTCCGAAACAGGTATCACAGGAAATGCAAACGACGGGAAGCCTTGCGGCAATAAGCCCAGCACCGCCACGCCGCTCCGGCCAAGATCTTGCCATCCCACAAAAAGGGTCGCCGCCAATACCGCCAGCAAAATACCCGACACATGACGCTGCTTGCGCAACAGCAATATCAACAACAAAGAAAACACGCCGATCAGCAGAGACCAAAATTGAGTTTGGCCATTCAGCAAAGCCTGAATAAATTCCCAGGCCTTGGTCGGCGTGCCACCACCATCCACCGTGAAACCAAACAGCACCGGCAATTGACTGACGATAACCACCAACGCAATCCCGTTCATGTACCCATAACGAATGGGCTTGGATAATAAATCGGTAATAAACCCCAGCCGTGCGAGCCCCGCCAGCAGGCAGGTGAGCCCCGCTGCAACGGCCATGACCCCCGCCAGCGCTACCGCTTTTTCGGGACTGCCGCCCGACAAAGGCACGACAACCGCAAAAATCACCGCTGCCAAAGCCGAATCAGGCCCCAGCACCATAATACGGCTGGGACCAAATAAGGCATAAGCAAACAGCGGGATGATGGTGGCGTACAAGCCGTAAACGGGCGGCAGACCGGCGGCCACTGAATAAGCAATACCTACCGGTACCAGAATGGTGACTAATACAATGCCGGCAATAATATCGTCTTTAAGCCAATGTATCGGATACTGCCGCACAACACCCAAGCCGGGAATCCACGCAACCGTCTTTGTCCACCACGTCTTGCGAGCGCTGGGGTATTCGACGGTGTCGGTATCATTATCGGCGTCCATGTCTGCACATTACCCGTTCAACGGCCACACCCAGAGCAACATGGGTATCGCAGTGGCGATAACCAGTAAATCCAACGGCAGGCCCATACGCCAATAATCTCCGAAGCGAAATCCGCCCGGCCCTAAAATAAGCGTATTATTCTGATGCCCGATAGGCGTCAAAAACGCGCACGAGGCGCCAATCGCCACCGCCATCAAGAACGTATCGGGGTTCACATCAAGCTGATTCGCCACCCCCAATGCAATGGGAGCCAGCACCGCCGCCGTGGCGGCGTTATTCATTAGGTCGGTCAGTATCATAGTGGTTAACAAAATAACCACTAACGCGATCACCGCATTACCCTGCGCAAAATAGTCGAGCAGGAAACCGGCCACCAACCCCGCTGCTCCGGTTGACTGCATCACACCTGCCACCGGCAATAACATGGCCAGCAACACAATTACCGGCCAGTCGACCTGTTCATAAACCGACCTTAAATTCACGGTTCGCAATGCCATAGACGCCAACACGCCGGCGGCAAACGCCACCGCTGCCGACACCCAACCGGAGGCTGCCAACAGAACCGCCCCCAGCATAATGCCGGCAGACAAAATAACATTGCGCTGATCCGGAATACGCACCTTACGCTCGGCCAAAGGCACCGCGCCCATGTTCGAACCAAAACTGGATAAAGCGTCGGGCGGCCCCTGCAAAAGCAAAAGGTCGCCCGGTCGCAACTTGATCGCCCTAAGCCGGGACATCAAACGTTGCCCCTGGCGCGACACCGCCAGCAAATTAATGCCATAGCGTGTGCGCAAGAGCAAGTCACTGGCAGACCGGTTTTCCAGAATGGAAGACGGCATAATGGCCAATTCCTGCAATATGATTTCGTCGTTTGTTTCTTTATCGGAATCGGAAGTTGGCGCCTCCTCTTCTTCCTCGAGCTCAAGACCAAAAGTTGAAAGGACGTCCGCCAATGACTCAGCATCGGTTTCAATGACCAGAATATCGTTTGGGCGAATGACCCGGGCTGCGCTGGGCGCCATCATGCGCACTTCATTACGCACCAGCCCTACAATTTGCGCGTCGAGCTCGTCCATTTCATCGTCGAGCTCACGAAGCGAGCGGCCCACCAGCTTACTCTCTTCCGGCACTCGGGCTTCCGTCATGTAAGCTTCCGTCTCAAACCCTTCGATACCTGCTTTTTGGCGTGCCGGTACCAGCCGCCACCCAATTAAGGAAATAAATACCACCCCAACCAACGCAACGGCAACGCCGGTAGGCGTAAAGTCAAACATTCTGAACAGACCCAACCCAGCCGACTCACGAAAACCCGAAACAATCAGGTTGGGCGGAGTACCGATCAAGGTTGTGGTTCCACCTAGAATAGACCCGAACGCCAGGGGCATAAGCACTTTCCCGGCCGGCAAATCAAGCCTGCCGGCAATTTGAATGGCAACGGGCATCAACAATGCCAGCGCCCCCACATTATTCATAAAGCCCGACAAAATAGCCGCCAAGGCCGTGAGCGCCGCAATACTTAATGTGGGGCCCGCTTTCGAGGGCAGAATAAATCGGGTCAGAACATCGACGGCGCCCGACGACTGTAAAGCACTGCTTAGTATCAAGACGCAAGCAACCGTAACCACCGCGTTATGGCCAAACCCCAGAAAAGCATCAACCGGCTGAATAAGCCCCACCGCTACACAAGCCAGCAACGCGGCGGCGGCAACCATATCATGACGCCACTTTCCCCAAAGAAACATGCCCACGGTCACAGCCAGAATGGCCAAAATCATTGTTTGTTCTAAATTCATGGAATGGGTCAATAAAGTAGAATCAAAGGAAATGTCGCGCCACTATAACGCCGCATTTATGCTATTTTTACACTTCACGTAAAGGAGCTACAGATGTCAAACGAAGGCTATCACGAACCCATATCAGAACTTTCAGATGAAACCCGCGACATGCATCGCGCCATTGTGTCGCTCATGGAAGAACTTGAAGCCGTCGACTGGTACAACCAACGCGTCGACGCCTGTAAAGACCCAGAGCTGAAATCTATCCTGGAACACAACCGCGACGAAGAAAAAGAGCACGCGGCCATGACGCTTGAGTGGATTCGACGCAAAGACCCCAAGTTCGACAAAGAACTGCGCGACTGGCTGTTTACTGACAAAAGCCTGGATCACCATTAAGCATTCACGGTTCATTCAGCGAAAAACCATCCCGGCGCCCGCCGGGATTTTTTATGCCCGACGCAAAATCGAGGCATCAACCTTGTTAATATCGTTATGACCGCAAAAAGCCATCGTTAAATCCAACTCTTTGGCCAACATTTGCAGGCATTTCGTTACGCCGGCCTCGCCGGCAGCCCCCAGGGAATACAGGAACGAACGGCCAATTAACGTTCCTTTCGCCCCCAACGCAACCGCCCGCAGCACATCTTGCCCCGAACGAATGCCGCCGTCCATCCAGACTTCAATATCTTTACCCACTGCGCTGACAATGTCGGGCAACACCTTAATTGAAGAAGGAGCGCCATCCAACTGACGCCCCCCATGATTCGACACCACCAACGCATCGGCGCCGGATTCAGCAGCCATACGCGCATCCTCGGGCTCCATTACGCCTTTAAGCACCAGCTTGCCGCCCCACAACTCTTTAATGCGTTTCACGTCGTCCCAATTTAAGCGGGGGTCAAACTGCTCGGCCGTCCAGGCCGCCAATGACGACACATCGGTCACGCCCTGAGCATGACCAACAATATTGCGAAACGTACGCTTTTGTGTTTGGGCCATCTGCCAGCACCAGTGGGGCTTTGTGGCCAGATTAAGCAAATTACCTAATGTAGGCTTGGGCGGCGCGCTTAGCCCGTTCTTGATATCGCGATGGCGCTGCCCCATCACCTGAAGGTCGAGCGTGACAACCAGGGCTGAACAGTTCGCCCGCTGCGCACGACGAATCAGATTCTCCATAAACGTTTTGTCGCGCATAACGTAAAGCTGAAACCAGAACGGTTCTTGTGTATGCTGGGCCACGTCTTCAATCGAGCAAATACTCATAGTAGACAACGTAAACGGTATCCCGAACTTTTTGGCTGCCATTGCCCCATGCATCTCGCCATTGGCATGCATCATTCCCGTAAGACCGGTCGGTGCAATGGCGACAGGCATGGTAACGTCTTCGCCCAGCATGCGTGTACGAATAGAACGGTGCTCAATATCCACCGCCACACGCTGGCGAAACAGCCATTCCTGTAAATCCTGCTCATTCGCGCGCAATGTCGATTCCGTCCAGGACCCGGAGGCCGCATAATCGTAAAACATACGCGGCATTCGGCGCCGGGCCAGCCGATGAAAGTCTTCGAAACACGTAATTTTGTTCAAATCAGCCAAACCCGGCCTCCTGTTGCAAAAATGAACCACTCAATGGGCTGTTATATTCAACTTACCGCATTTGGCTGTCAACTGAACAATGAAAAATGACAACCAAAAATTTATGTGTTATAGTTCTGCTTCTTTACGCGGCTGTAGCTCAGTTGGATAGAGTACTTGGCTACGAACCAAGGGGTCGTGGGTTCGAATCCTGCCAGCCGCGCCAGATACAAAAAGGGCTTTCCCACAAGGAAAGCCCTTTTTCTTTTGATCTACTGATCCAACCTCATAAAAGGGGGGGGTGCTGTGGAGCATTTGCATTGGTAGTGACATAGTTGGCGTTACATGTTGTAATTTTATTTGTCAGGTCAGCTGTCGGCCATGAGCCGCCGCTGGTGGAATAGAGAAGCAGATAATCAACGCTCGCGTTAACAGGTGGCAAGCCGCGAAGCGGTTTGACGTCCTGTTAAACAACCAGTTAGGCCAACCTCACAGATGCTCAATAGTGCCCACACGTTATTGCTCCTTTGATACGGCAAGACCTGTTGCAATCGCTGCTTCTTTGAAGGCGTTCTGGGATGCTAGCGCCACATTTTTGAAGTGGCTGTCGCCTAGTGATGCCAGAAGGGAGAACAGCGTGTCTATGCCTCCCCCAGCCATCAAGTACAAGGCGGAGAGCGTTTGATGACGATGTTGATCTAGGCTTGCTTGATCATGTGGCGGTGACGCCTTATAAGCACCTAGGTGAAACGCCGCACCATAAAGTGTTCCATGCAATGCTTCGGACGCGTCAGCGTATATGGTGAGCAGACTCATGAACAGCCCTGTGTTACCTAACTTGGCTTCGATAACCGCCGCTCTGTCTGGTAATGAGACATTCGTCCAGCGCGTCTTCTCTCTTCCTCGCTCGCTTGTGAATTTCGCGATGGCTGCACTAATCTCTGGAGGGAGTTCGAAATCCCCCCCATTGAGTGCAATGCGTGCCTTCACTTTGCCATTGGCTTCAATGGACCGATCCAGGCTACGCCCAGCCTTGTTGAGAGAGTAATCAACATAGTCTGAAAACTCTGGGGCGGTGCAAAGTTGAAGGAAACAGAAATTTGTTAGCCGTTCCAATAAGGCCCTGGAAACGATGTAGGCTTGATTAATTCGAGCGTTTTCGCAAAGAATTCTTATTGAAATAACGTCCTCGATGACTGCCGAGTATAGTGAAACAAGGCGTGCAACGCGGGGTATATCGCTCTCATTGATGGCGTTTACGCTCTCCACAAGGCGCTTAATTTGACCATCTAGGAATTTAGCCAAGAGTTGCGAGCCGGCATCGGTGCTTACGGTTGTCATGCTTTGCGCTTAAGGCCTAACATCGGAATCCAGTGGCGACCGAAGGCGATCCGCTGTAATGACGGTTTAGACCTCTTCGTCGGATTTTCCATATTTCTTCTCTACATCTCGTTTGATGGCGCCAGAAACTTTCTTCAGCTTTGCTAGCGCTGAGTAGTAGTACGACTCGTCCACAGAGAGCTTGTCACCTATGGCTCCTCGGGCTTTCATGCCTGACTTCTCCAGATAGAGCACGTTAACGACGTTGTTGTTATGCACTACGAGGTCGCGGGTTGCCGCAACTTCAAAGTAGTCAGCGAAGCTGGGATCATTTTTCGCACTCACGAGCTTCGCAAGGTAGGCCATGTAAAGGCTTGGCCGCTGTCGAAACACGTTTGCCACGTGATCTGAAAGTACGCGCTGAACCAACTCTTCCTTATCTTCCGCAGCCATAAGGTCCTTCGCCGAAACACTGGGGCAAGCGGGGATTCCCTGTACTGTTTCTGTAATGCGTTGCGGGTAGTGCTGCAGGAAAATCATAAGGACATCTGCAAGGAAGGACTCAAACTGCGACACAGAACTGACCAAGAACGCCTCAAACAGACCACTTGATGTGTAGTGGTTGTATATCTCTTTTAGTTCAGTGTCAGTCCGTCTTGCGAATTTCTTCCTATCGGTGAATGGAACGTAGTAACGTCGATCCGACTTTGATTGGCTGCCCTCATACCTCGCGCGAGCCTCCTCAAGCAGGGGTTGAACTTGCTCTAGAAAGATGTGCGCGTTGTTCAACTCGCGAACGATCTTATTCTGTAGGGAGTAAATTTTCCGAGCGAGCGCTTTGTTTGGCATATGAGGTCTAACGTAATTTAGACCGCAAAACCTGCGGGATAAGCCGGACGATGCGGGACATTCTGGACACGGCCTCCTCCTCAAAGTGGCTTGCAGCCTGGGCTGGAGCTCTACACACTGTTTAAAAAAACACAAGTATAAAGTTTCCATGAAACCCGGCAAGCCTGTTTTGCGCACGGTTCAGTAACTTATCGGGTACAGCGATGTGTCTACTACCATGGTCTACACGTATGTGCTGAAGGTGGCTGTAGAAGGAACAGTCAGCCCGCTGGATGTCTTGGGTTTTGTAGCATGACAGAGTGCTTTGCGGCGTATGGATGAACGGCTCATTTGGGTCGGTTGCGGTCCGTCAAGAGGTCCCATTGGACTCTCCGACAGCGGAGGCTCAACGACTCAAGCAGATACACGCGCTTCGTTATTTTGGCGGCCTAGAATCAAATTTAAGCACTCAGCTTGTCACGATGTCGATATATCAAAGATTCCATAGCGGAGATCTCCATAAAGCGCGTGGGTGGGGTTTTTGATTAGATACGAAGGTCCATTCCCGTTAGTCGTGCCATCCACAGCACTCTTGTTGACCGTGATGTGCGAACGATAAACGATTGTATGGATATGCGCGCTCGATGGCCTTTGCATCAGATCCGATGTCATAATTTGCAGACCAGTGGCCATAGTGCGAGAGGTACTATCTGACTGGGCTAGGTTGACTAATTCATTTGCTGTCAGTGCGTGTAATTGCACAGCTAGCATAGCGGGACGTCTTCGGCTGAATTGGCCCTTCACCGCCTCGCGCAGTTGACGCCGCATCCCGTCAAGCACCTCATCTGTTTTCTCACTAGATACTGATAGTATTACGGCGCGTTGGCCCCAAGAGAACAGGATCATCAGATTCGCATTTGAGCGAGCAGTGCGTGTTTCAACAAACAGATCAATTTCATCTCGGTCAAGTTTTTCAGGCGGTTTATTGAATGGACTATCTTTGATAGAAAAGTCCCAGGTGCGGACAGTGCAGTGCTCCGTCTGTGTCGTTGCCTCCCCTCGGAGCAGTCCCGTTCTAACCGTGTTTTTGATTTCACGATGTTGCTTAGGCGCTGGGGTAAGTCGATCCGGTATCGTGACTGCTACGATCAGCCCCTTCGTAGCGGAATTATATGTTTTTGCTAATACGTCGGCCAGTTCCTTATAGAGCGTTGCGCTTCGGCGTCGGTGGATCTTTCGACCAAGATCTGCCGAGAACATTTTGCACTCGATCTCAATTTCAACATCGTCTTTCCGGGCGATAAAGTCTACGCCTCCACCGTGTTCGATATCCTGAAACTCGACGTCAAATCCTCGGCTCATGAGGTGAACGGCAGTTGTAATTTCGTGCTGAATGGAAAGTAGCCCTTTATCCTCTTTTAATCCGTCAAGCAGCACACCACGCAAGCGTCGTCGGCCACCTTCACTGAGACGCTCGTAACATCGAATAACTCCTGCAGCAAAAGCAACCAGTTCGTATTGAGCTCGGGTACGGAGCACTAGTGGTTGTTTTGGTATTAGCGGTGAGCTCGATAGAATCTCCCGCATCGCCAGTTCGATTGCACACCGTTCCCGCAGCCAGTCTTCCATCAGTGAATTTTCATTGAGTTCCCGCTCGATCCATTCGAAACGACGTGTCCAAGCCTCGGGTCCTGTGATACTCATCAGAGACTGCAGGAGTTGGACCATTTCAGTATCACGAATTTCAACAGAAAATCTCATGGACCCTTCTCTATCTTTGAAGTGAATGTATCAGGTTATCTTCGTGCGAAAATATGGGGCGGACAATTAAAGCGTCATGGTAATCACTTCATTTTGCGTGAGTATTACTAGACACCTTATCGCCCCAATTTCCATCAACTTGGTGAGCCACTCTCGCCGTTTCTCTGAATGATGTCGAATGACCGGAGTTAGCCAAACTCGATCAACAACACAACTCTGTAACACGCACGCCCAGCCTTATCGCCAATCAAATGGTAGTAGCCCGCCACTCACGGCATTTCTCCAGGTATTTTCTCGTATCCTGCGTCAACCGGGCTATGCCAATTAATCTCGAAAGTTCCAGCACAGGATCCTCGGAATCCGCTATGCGCGCCGTATGTTGATCTTCGACCCACGCAATCTCGGTACGTGATACTTCCCGAACTGTTCGGCCGGCTAGGCCTTTGAAAGGAACTCGGCTAGCAAGAGAGCCTTTACTCCACAAAAAATTTGTGCCGTCCTCGTTGGAAGACTCCCACACATGATCCATGGATGAGATTCGTTTCTGTATACGACTGCCTGTCCGTTGCCAGCCATGCATTTGGGAGATACGGCGGGCCAGACTTAACTCGGATATGGGAGTGTCCGCGGCAATGACTTGACTAATCAACTGAGTCAGTATCTCGTCGTAAGCTGGATCGAAAAATCGCTCCGGATCAGCCATAACATCAGAGGAATGTTGTGTCGGTATGACAGTGTCCGACGCGGAGGCATACACAACTCTTGTTTGCTCTTCGTCTTTCGGCTCTTCTTCTGTAAGCACCTCAATGAGCGTTGGCGGCTCATCACTCGGAGTGAGTGCTTCCACTCGATGGAGGTCAGGCGCGGTTGGTTGCGCGTTAGCTCTATCCTCTCGGTCTTGAGCTAACACTAAACGTAGGGCGTTATCTACTCTATCGGCGGCTGCGACAGAGTTTCGGAACCAATCGGTCGACCAAATTCTTAACACCTTCCATCCCAGCCCTTCCAACACAGCTTGGCGTATGCGGTCACGATCACGAGCAGTGGCCGAGCTGTGATAGGTTGCACCATCGCATTCAACGCCCGCCAACCAAGCGCCTGCGTAATCGGGATGACGTATGCCTAGGTCGATCCGAAAATCGGAGACACCTATTTGAGTGTGCACTTCCCACCCTCTTTGATTTAGCGCCTCACACACAGCTGCTTCAAAGGGCGAGTCCACTCCACCTAAAGATCCCAAGTCTTGAGCGGCAAGTGCAACCGCGCCTCTATCAGCGAAATCCAGGAAAGCCTTGAAATCCTTAACGCCCCTGGCACTAGTTCGGCTCAAATCAATCTGATCCGCGGTAAGTGAGCTAAACACATGAAGCTCTGAACGCGCGCGTGTAATCGCAACGTTAAGACGTTTCTCTCCGCCATCCATATTCAGGGCGCCGAAGTTCATCGAGAGCTTACCGTTAGAGTCGACACCAAAGGTCGTGGAGAACAGGATGACGTCACGTTCATCCCCTTGGATGTTCTCAAGATTCTTAACGATGACCGGCTCTTCGTGCTCGTCGGCAAAAAACCACTCTAACGAAGGATTTGCTTTTCGCTCGGCATCCAGAAGGTCCAGAATGAGGCTCTGCTGTTGAGCATTGAAGGTGATTACGCCCAAAGTATGGCGCTGCGATTCTGGTACCTGCAACCACTCAGTCAGTTTCGCCCGGATTAACGAGACGACTGCGTGCGCTTCGTCGGGATTCGTCCGCCCTTGGCCTCGCATGTAGGTACCATTAATTTTATGAAGTCTTAGGGCATCGTCGGAGGCGTTGGGTGACGGGAACGTCACAAGCCGACCGTCATAGTAATTATGATTGGAGAATGCGATGAGTGCCTCGTCGCGGCTCCGATAGTGCCAATTCAGACGATGCGTGGGTATGCCGGCTGCCGTCACCTCATCCAAAATTGATGGCATATCTTTTTCGAACTCGGCAATGTCCTGGCTATCATCTTCTCCGTCGTCATTACGGCCGAAGAAGTTAGTCGGGGGGAGCTGCTTGGGGTCCCCTACAATAATCGCTTGACTGCCTCGCGCAATGGCACCCACAGCATCCCAGGTCGAAATTTGGGATGCTTCGTCAAAGATAACAAGATCAAACTGTGCTTGCCCTGGAGGCAGGTACTGAGCAACCGAGAGAGGGGACATAAGCACGCACGGTGCCAACTTTGCAAAGGTGGTCGGCATTTCGGAGATAAGGTTTCGAATAGCGGCCGTGGGCCTTTGAAGACCCAACTGATGGCGTAACAAACCGAGTTCGGATCGACGAGGCACACTGTCGGCTGATGGTAGGTCGTTTCCGAGCCGGCGCATGACCTCGCTGGCAGCCAGATCAGTCATGGCCTGATCAAGCTCCCGGAAGCGCTGAATGAGTGCTTCATGTTCCCAGTACGCAAAACTGCGCAAGGAGCTTGAGGCATCCAGCGCCAGCCTGAGCCACCAAGTCATATACGCTCGTTCAAAGGTCGCAGCAGTATCGGAAATCGGTTCACCTGCTTCGAGCGCTTGAACCAAAGGCAAAAGGCCGACGGCCTCAGCGCGTTGCCTGGATGACAACCATTTCAGCCAATCAGCCAACCTACCGCTATGTGTGTCCAGCCCCGCCAAAAGCGCTTCAACCTGCGGCTCGTCCTCGAAAGCCTTCCCTCCAGCAGCAACAAAGGCCTCCCGCTCTAAAGCTAAAGCCTTCAGCGCTGTATCTAACCGTCGAAGGAGCGGTTTCGCTGTTCCCCCCTCCTCCAGTATCAGTTGAGCCCGTAGCTCCGTGATACGCGCTGGCAATATTCCTGAACGCGCGAGCTGTTGCTCGAAGCTTAGATAGGCTTCCGCGAAGTCCAGCGCCTCGTCTATCTTCTGGATATTGGTTTTCTCACCGCTGAAAGATAAAAGCGCCGCCAAGGGTGAGGCGTTAATCCGACGCTGTGCAGCCAGCAAATTGCGAAGTGCAGGAATGTCCGTTTGGGGTTCTACCAGCTTCCCACTATTGTATGTCCGCAGCAGCTTCTTTACCTTGTTCTGTGCGAAAGATCTAAGTATCACGAACTTCGTTCCCGCCTCCCGCCATTGCAGCTCAAGCGCCTCTAGAGGCATTGTCGCAATGGTCCGGTCCTCATACTCCCCCTTCAACTGCCGACGGGCGGCATCGCACTGAGCCAACTCATTTGCCAACGACGACATTGCTGCCCGCAACTCATGGGGATTATGCAGTGAAGCGGAGTCAATGGCAGGTTTACCCAATCGCAAAGTAGGTAGGCGGTCGATCACCGGCCAAGCTTCTGGCGGCAAGGTCGAACAGCCGAACAGCTCACCTAACTCTGCCCTGGCAGAGTTGACTTCCCGTATCGCAATTTGCAGCCGTTGTGCAGTTTCCAGAAGTTTGTCTTGCCATGCATATGACCACTCTCCTGGGGAGATCAATGAAAGAGGACCATCGAAAGGAAGGTCAGCAACAATAGCGTGTCTCTGGCCCAGCTCAGTTGCCAGTGCACGCAGTTGGTTCCAACTGTGAGTGTCGTGACAATCCTTATCAACGAAGGTAAGCGCAAACGGTACTGGGCCGCTGACCGCGCGTCCTATCGCCTGGAAAATGCTGAATCCTTGTGTGCCAGGCCGGTGGAGCTCTTCGACGTAGGCATTCAGTTGGTCGCGCGTTATGCGCACATCGTCGGTTATCTGCATCCATTCTTGGTCACAAGGGGTGCTTGCGCGCTGCCACGACCTACCGAGTTGTTGGAGAACAGTTTTGCGATCTGCTTTGTTGGAATGAAGTTCGAGAACCGCAGATCCCAGGCCCTGGCGCACCAAGCGGCGTTGAACGACGTCCAACGCCGCTGCTTTCTCCGCAACAAATAAGACCGTCCGACCTCTCGCCAGTTGGTCTGCGATGATATTGGTGATAGTTTGACTCTTGCCTGTTCCTGGTGGTCCAATCAGGACAAAATCACGTCGCTCCGCCGCAGCCACAACCGCCGCAAGCTGTGAGCTGTCTGCTGGTAGCGGAGCCAGAATATCGGCAGGCGCGTGCCTGTGATCAATATCTTCCGGCCGCGGCATAGGTCTTCCTGCGCCTTCGAATGCTTCGCTCGGACTGTCGACCAGGTGTCTAACCAGCGCGCTTTCTCGCAAGTTGTCGGTGCGGTCGACGAGATCCTTCCACATCAAATACTTTGCGAATGAAAAAGTAGAGAGTGCGCACTCCTCGAGCACTTCGAAACCGGCAACATCGCGAACCCGTCGACGTACGATTTCAAGAATGCGAGGAATGTCTAGTCCACGCTCGTCGCAAGGCAACTCGCCCTCCAGTTCGGGAATACGGAGCTCGAAGTCCCGTTTAAGGAGCTCAAGCAGCGTTGCATTAATCCGAACCTCATCTTCAAGCTGCGTAAGACGGAACTCGGACTGAGCCGAACGCCGCTCCAGCTTAACCGGCAGGAGCAATAGTGGAGCGCGATAGTGACGAGGCTCCGACTCAGTCCGTTTCCACCTGAGGAACCCAACGACCAGAAACAGAGTATTGGTTCCTCCTTCCTGGATATCGCTGCGGGCCTTCCTATACAGCCCAGTAAGGCGATTGGCCATTTCGTGCGCCGTGAGCGGTACGGCAACTTGACCTTTGGCTAACGCATCCAGCGCTAGGCTGGTTTCAATCGCGCGAGCTTGTTGCGGCGTGACATCACGCCCGGAAAGCGCGTTCTCGTCCTTAAGGGCTAATAAGCGGAACGTCTTGCCTTCGGCCAATTGGTCCTCAAGTTCCGACACATTTGGGCAAGTCAAGCCTACGGATAGCTTTGTTTCCTTGAAGTTGAGCAGCTTATTGGCCAGAGAAAGGTCTAACAGCTTACGTTGCCACCTTTCAATTCTCCCCAGCGCAGTTGAAGGAGCCGTTTCAATGATGTCGCCCGGTAAGTGCCCAAGATCCAGTGGGCGAGGTAGGGCAGCAGGCGCGGACGCATCAGGGTGCTGATCGGCAGCGATAGGCTCCCTATGACTCGCAAGTGGACGGATGCGCGCAGCCCGCGCGCGATTGATATCTATTACTTTTTCGAACTCGGTTTCGTTCTCCTCAGAAAGTCTCTCTCTACCGGCTGCCATTGCCTGCTCGAAGCCGACGCTGGGACGCTTTGTCAACAAAGTCGTTTCCAGCGCGATGAATTCACGGGCAGCTGCAGCTTTACGTACTGCAATGACATCAGGCTCTATCAACTTGCCGAAATCATTCTTGGTGATCCACACACCGACCCATGCATGGCCTCGCGAAAAAAGAATGGACGCATGCAATCCTGCGGCTTCAAATGCTGCAGCCATCAGCAGCGCCGTATCAAGGCAAGTAGCGAGGCCTTCGGCCACGATGCGCTCTGGGTCGCGTATCTTCTGTCCACTCCGCTCAAATGAGGCCGGTGGAACGGCATACGCCAGATTCAATCCCGTCGCCGCTGACCAGATAGCTCCTGCGATCATCCACACGCGCTGAGGACTATTCGATTGGTATCCCTCCATCGAACCATCATGTCCCGCGGCCTCTAGTAGCGACGATGCCTGCTTTAACAATCTAGCGACCTGTGGCTGATTCGGAGAGACGAATGCAGCAAGAATATTTTCCATCTCATGGAGACCGCCCCATTCGTCTCTCGCCAACAACTCGACTGGGGCCTGGTCGCACAGAACCATATCGTCGCCTATTTTGAGCGAAAACTCGAGCTGCCCGACCTCTGCTTCGTCAATACCGCCAAGAATTGCCGTATCAAGCGGTGTAGCTAAATCTCCCAATTCGACTTGCTCCCCGGGCCGGATGCGATCAATCTGCCAGACCTTGTCGCGCAGTACTGCAGGCTTCGCACGGAGCGTCAGCGAAACATCGGTTGCCGCTACATCACCGCTGTTATGAATGCAGAGCGAGTGAAGCACAGACGCATTGTTCTGCGCCATCGCGAAGTTAATCTTCGCGTTGACGCACTTTTCTAGCGCAAGGATGGCTTTCGGTGGCTCTGATGCCAGCGAGTTGGCAACGGCCGCACTGTTCTGCTTTTCTTGCATATCTCGACCCGATGATCTCTCAACGTGTTCAGGGTAATCTGGAAACCTACCGAACGCTAGTCTAGTTATGAACTTTGGAACGACTTCAGTCCACTGGGGCCCCACGACTCGCTGAAATTGGAAAATACTCTAACAAAAAGGTATGGTTTAACACATTTTGAAAGAAACCGAACATCCGTACTACTTCTAAAGCCGTCGTGACACTCCAAATCTGTGCAATGGCGCGAACTCTCGCCTTCTTGAGAAATGTTTGCCCATGGACTGTTGTGACTCAGCAAAGCCGATTGAATCCGGGACATCGTCTTCTATGAGCGAAGGTCGTTAAAAAACCACCCCGCTTTTGAGTAAGTATCAACTTCTCTATTTATGAAACAACTGCCGATAAACTTCGAGCCAAATGCGTCATTTTGTTATCTCTTTACTTGATACCATTTGGTTCCGGAAATTGCGACTGAGCCCGAGGCGGCTTCTAGTGGGCCGTTTAAGCTTAATCTTGTTATCAACCGAGTTGTTGGGCAATAACTTCTACAAAACCTAGGAATCGCGTCGAATTTTATGCGCCCATTTATAACTACTCGCAAACGTAAGCCTACAGAAACGAAACTGCGCCTGTCGCCAGGGCATTGCTTACTGATGGTCAAAAGTGTAATAGCGTGATAATCCTTCGTTGTAATTCTCACTCAGCTATGATCGCCAAAGTTCCGGGAGTTAGCAGAAAATGGGCTCTTGTGGAAATGCAAACAAGTTATAAAGGGAAAATTATGGATCAAACTCAGTCAGCGTTGATAAATCTGCAAGAGGCAGTCAAAAAACACGCGGAGCAACAGCAGAAAATCGCCCTTGAAATTGAAAAGCAAAAACAACAAGCCGCCACAGACAAAATGGTTAATACTCTAGAGAGAATACTTTCTAGCTCGTATGAAAAGGCGACTGCGTATAACAATGCGGTGATTGTCGCTGGTTATGCCTCTTTTTTTGCCATCTGGGCAGCAACCAAGCCTGCTTTAACGCAATGGATTTCTATTACCTCGGCCTTATTGATGGTGGTTTCTGCGACGATTTTTGTCGGTTATGAGCTATTCAAAATGATCCAAAATTCTCGTACATTTTTGTTGCTTCGTAAAATTGCAAATGATCCAGAGGCTCGTAAAAATCCAATGGTGTTCCAATCTAAAACGGAAGCTTTTGAAAGGTTACAACGCAGCGAGTCGCTGCGTTGTATGGGGATTTGGGTTGTGGTCCTGGGATGTACTGTGTCTACCGCAGTTAGCGCCATCGGACTGTTGGTTTACAGCTACATATATGCCCTTATCAATTGAGTCTACATAGGCGTTATCAAACCGGCAGGGTATTAGCACTGAGAGCACGACAGACCACCGTCTAAAGTTTGCAACCGAAACTGATGAACTGCCCTCAGGTTTATTGTGCGACCGTAAATTAATAATGCCTTTGTTCTTCGCATCGTGTGCGTTCCGTACGCTGCCGGATCTGGCCGACTGCCGACTAATGAAATCACAACATGGAATACAAGCCACGTTATTACCATTGCAAATGTGAGCTTGTTAAAAAGCTGCCCACCTAGCAACCTACATCTTCAACAACAAACCGTGCCCGGCGCAATCCCTTGGGCAAAGCATGCCATCACTACCACGTTCGGGCCACCCTTCAAAAACATCCTCAATAATTGGAAACTCTTCCAACAACAATTGGCCATCGAAAGTCCCCGATAAATGTACAAACAAACCGGGCAAAAAGTGCGGCGCAACGATTACACCCTTTGCAGCGGCGATACGCGCCACCTCCAGGCAGGGTGTCAGCCCCCCAGCCATAGCCAGGTCGGGTTGAATGACGCCCGCGATGCCATCCTCCAGACAAACGACAAAACGATCCAGGCCTTGAAAATGCTCCCCGGTCGCAATAGTCACTCCACTGCCTTTTGCAGCCAAACGGCGGTAGCCCAGAATGTCATCCGACGGCAGCGGTTCCTCGATAAAGTCCAGCCCATACTCCGCAGCTTGCGCCAGCAAGCGGGACGCCGTTTCGATATTCCCTTTTTCGTTCGCGTCGGCCATTAGCCGGGCATTGGGCCCAATTGCATCACGAACCGCACGCAAAACGGCCTCATCATCACTGTTCGCATTCACGCGTGGTTTCACACCTGCATAGCCGGCTTCGATATAATTCACAGCAAGTTCAGCGCTTTCCCCCGGGGCTGCGTTGGGGCTGAAGCCACCGCTGGCATAAAGCGGCACCGGCACAATGTCTCCGCCCATGGCACGCACCAGCGGCTCGTTTCGGCGGCGCGCTGTTAAATCCCATAGGGCAACATCTAATGCCGCAAGCGCCAACATGTTCGGCCCGTCGCCCGTTCTGTTAAAGCTCTTCTTAATTAGCGCCCAATGAACAGGCGGCGCTTGCAATTGCGCACCCTCAAGAAATCGTGAAGCCTGCGTTTGCGCAAGCTTTGCAATTACACCCCCGCCGCCACCAATAACATAGGAAAAGCCCAACCCTTCCACGCCATCATCATCACGCAGTGTCGCAACGATAATATCGACACCGGTGACGCCGGAGCCGCCAATGGGCTTGGCGAATTTTTTTTCAATCAGTTGAATGTTCGTTGATGTGATTTGAGTCATTGTGAGAAAACCAAAACAATTTACCCGCGGGCAAGACTACGGCCGCTACAGCGGCCGCGTCAATGGGTATAAAACGGGAAAATCTCTATTAACCAGAAAAAACACCCAGATCATCGTGAACTGCCTTGCCGGCCAACAAGGTAGCCAACACGTTGGTCTGCGGAATATCGTCCTCGGGGATCGTCATGATATCGTCTGATAAAACAACCAAATCAGCCAGCTTACCCACTTCCAGCGATCCAAGCTTATGCTCCCAAAAAGCCACTCTGGCTCCATTAAGAGTATAGGCTCTAAGCGCCTGTTCTCGCGATAAGCACTCCGCCGCATTTCCAACCAGTTTGCCGGTATACATATCCCTACGTGTCAACATACCCCAGAAAACACGCATTGGCTCGTAGGGCCGGCTATCTGAACATTGCGCAACCGGTAACCCCGCATCCAGCCATGATTTGAACGGAATGGATTGATTGGTTGTTTCCGGGCCGAACGCCTTCTCGTAAACCGAACCATAATTCAACAGAAAATTGGTTGTTGTCGTTGGCAGCACCCCCAAAGACTTACAAACGTGCATATTGCTCTGCGTAGGAAACTGACAATGCTGAATGGTCCATCTTTGATCGGTGATCGGCACTTCTTGATTTACCTCTTGGTAAAGATCCAAAACCTTATCTATCGCTGCGCCACCCGAGCATTGAACCTGTACACGCAATCCTGCTTTTGCCGATTTCATCACGATGTCTTTAAAGGCCTCATCAGTGGGTAGCTGGACGCCAAACCATTCTTTACCGGCCGCGCCGACGTATGAGGCACGCATTAAACAAGAGCCGATCGCTGCCGCGCTATCGAACGAAAAGCCCAAGCCACCGAATTTCAAAAGGTCATCCCCGAAACCCTTGCCGGATGCATACCGCGATGTGTGATCAATTAAATCATCTCCTCGATCGCGATTGGTATAAAAGGCGATGGGATAGGAAATAACGAAATACGTGCGAACCGTTAATTTATCTTCATTCCATAAATCCAAATAAGCGCGTTGTGGGCCGGCTGGAATACCGTGGCCTTCGTAAATAGCCGTAATACCAGCGCGGCTAAACGCTTGTACACCGGCCTCAACCGCTTTGTAGGTGTCCGCTTGCGTTAACTCCGGCATACACGGAAATAGTGAACTCTTTGCCCTAAATGCACCATCCACCACTGGAATGACTTTCGGAAAGTTGATATCCCGAAAAACACCTGTCGGCTCACCCTGCTCATCTTTTAATATCTCCACCCCGTCCGGCGCCACGGTAGAAGCAGTGATGCCCGCAAGCTTCAAAGCCAGACTATTGGCAAAAGCATGGCCCGGAGCAACCAATTGTGGGGGTTCGATATAAACCGGATTATTGGGTGAGACTTTATCCAAATCGTACCTATCGGGCCATCGTCGTTCAAGCATAGCTTCCGGATAGGCAAAAACATCGGGCTCATCAGCCAAGGGATTACATATGATCCAATCACCCGGTTGTGATTTTTTGACGACGTCTTTAATAACACTCAAGACGTCGTCGATCGACTTCGCATTGTTGAAAACAGGACGCGTGAGACGCAAACCAACAGTATCAAGGTGGGGATGTGCGTCGATAAACCCAGGCACTACCGCTTTACCGCCCAGATCAACCGTTTTGGTGTGTGCATCCGCCAACGAAAGTATTTCGTTGGAAGTCCCGACCGCAAGAATCACACCGGCGCTATTTACGGCAATCGCTTCGGCAATCGAATCAGAGTCGTCAACAGTATAAAGACGCGCATTGTGAATAATTAAACTCACACCATTTAGCCTCGTATCCATCCCCACCCCTTTTTTATGAAACTATTTAACTGTGACCCATTTCCCACCTTCAGCTTTTAAAACAGTGGGTTGCAAAATTGCGTCTCCATCTTCATTAAACGTAATCGGGCCGACAATACCGGGGTAGTCAGTCATGTTATCCAGACAATCCCTTATTTTCTTTCGGTCCTCTTTCAACTGGTCGGGTTTGTTCGTTACCCCACTTTTTTCTATACATGTTTTCAGCATGAAAATAGTGTCGTAAATAAGCGCATCAGTATTACCCGGCTTATCCCCACCCGAACGTTTCTGATATTCGGCGACCCATTGTGCGACCCGCGGATCTGGGTTATCTGTCCAGAAAGGCATCACAACCATCACGCCCTCGGATGACTTCCCGGCAATATCCAAAAACTTTGCCTCCGACATCCCCAGCGCACCAATAACAGGCTGTGTCAAACCCTGCTTTCTGATTTCACGAACGACATTGCCGCCCTCGTTGTACAGACCTGCTACGACAATACCGTCGGGATTAATTTGCTTTGTTTTTGTTACCTGCGCGGCATAATCAACATCACCCGTTTGGAATGAGATGTTGTCCAAAATCTCAATACCCCGCTCTTTCAAAACCGCAGGAAAGACAGCGGTGCCATCAATTTTGGTAAAAGCATCTTTAACATCGGTCAGGATAACCACATTTTTTATATCCGGATTCGCTTTAAGCCAAGCCTCAACAAGGTGACCGTTCATCTGGTCAGACGCCAATGCGTTCCGAAATGCCCATGGACGATTTTTGGCTGCAATACCAGGCTTAGCCGACGAGGCTGTAATAACCGGCGTTTCACCTCGTACACCCAGTGGGAAAGCCACCTCAGTTTCCGCACTAAAGTAAGGGCCAATAACCGCCAGCACCTCATCGTTATAAATCAATCGGCGTGTCTGGCTGATCGCCTCGGCGTTTTCACCGCGTGTATCGTAGAAAAGAAAGTTAACTTTCTCGCCTTTTATTCCGCCTTCTGCCGCCAACTTTTCTTGGGCCATTTCAACGGCAACTTTTTGGTGTTGACCGTAAGACGCTCCTTTTCCTGACAATGGCGCCAAAATACCGATATCAATCTCGGCGTAACTTATCGCCGGCCCCAGAGCAGCAAGAGACATAACAAGCATTGTCGCGCCGGTTCGCATTGTGATATTGCCGTTTTGAAAAAAACCTTTAACACCCTTCATGATGCTCTCCTTTAAGAACTGCTTTTTCAAAGATTCAACCACCGCTTCAAACTCACTCCCACTTGGACTGAGGAATTAAAGAGTTATGCCGACTGGAAAGATGCGGCTCCACAAAACGCACCCCGTTTACCACGCCCGTTGGAAAATGATCGAAAACCTCGATATCGTGCCCCGGGATAAGTCGCTCCAACTTAGGCCCCGCCAAAACCTTCATTTGCTCAAAAGTTCTCAACATGCTCCATGCATTTCCCTGGATGTAGCCGGGAGGCCACATACGACGCAAGTTCTCGAATGTGTAGCAACAATCACCCGCGCAAACGTACGCGCCCCTACTTGTTTTGATTTCAATCCACTGACTGCCGAAGGTGTGCGTGTCCTTGGCCAGACGGCAAGTAACACCGTTTGCCACTTCTGCGTCACCATCAAGAAAATGCACCTTGCCATCCTCAATCAGCTTGTCCAAAACCCCGAAGTCTTCCCGATTCAACGACGAAAAGGCCCAGTGATACTTACTGTTCTCAAGATCTCCAAACTCTGAAATAACCTGTTTCCATGCGTCGTACTCATAACGTTGCACAAAAAACTCCGCATTTGGAAAGCCAGACAAATTCCCCGCATGATCAAAGTGAAGATGTGTCAAAATCACTTTCCGAATCTTTCCCGGATCAATGCCAAAACGCGATAACAATTGATCACTGCGCACAAAATCGGCAAACTTATTACCGGTCATTGATTCACCCGTGGCAAAACCGGTATCGATCAACACGAACTCATCATCATCCGATCTCAATAAAGTCACCAGCATCGGGACATCGACCACGCCCCGATTACTATTCACCGGGGAGCCACTCAAAAAGTCGTAGGGCAACTTGCCCATTGCGTAACAAAAAGTCCAAATACTCCAATCTTTCATTTCCACGTCCTTTGCATCGTTCAGCCTTAAACACCCAAATAGGCCTTTTTGACCCGATCATCCGACAGCAGATTCGCCCCTGTATCCTCAAGCACGATCTTGCCCGTCTCCATCACATAACCACGGTGTGAGAAACGCAGAGCCTGGTTCGCGTTTTGTTCAACAAGCAAAATTGTCGTGCCCTCAGAATTAACCCGCTGTATAAGTTCGAAAATATTCTCAATAATGAGCGGAGCCAGGCCCAATGATGGCTCGTCAAGCATTAAAAGTTGTGGCCTCGAAAGCAATGCACGGGCAATCACCAACATTTGCTGCTCACCACCCGACAAAGTGCCTGCCGCTTGCTTAACCCTCATTTTTAAAGAGGGAAAGCGATCTAACATTTGTTCTATATCGTGCTTTGCCGCATCACGGTCGGAGCGGATATAGGTTCCAAGCACCAAATTTTCCATGACGGTCATATGTTTGAGTGTCGACCGTCCTTCCAGTACAAGAGAAACACCTTTTCTTGCAACAAACGATGCGGGCTTATTCGTTACGTTATCGGAGTTAAACATCACCACACCGCTTTCAGCGTTAATAATGCCCGCGATGGACTTCAACAAGGTGCTCTTGCCCGCCCCGTTCAAGCCGATTAAAGCAACGATTTCACCTTTGTTGACCTCTAGGGAAACGTGCTTGACCGCCTGGATTTTTCCGTAGCTTATCGAAAGATCTTTAATAGCCAGCATCAGACGGTTCCCTGGACAACGCTCATATCGGCCGACGTTGATAATGACGAGTCGGGCGCGTGCTTAGCATCACCGTGCCCCAAATAAGCCTCCAGCACCAAGGGGTCCTCTCGAATTTCGGCCGGCTTTCCTTCGGCAATTTTCTGCCCATAATTCAATACGGAAATGACATCAGAAATTTCCATCACCAAACTCATATGATGCTCAGTCAACAAGACTGTAATTCCCTTTTTCGCCAACGTTTTTATCAACTGAGACGCCTCGTTGACTTCAGTTGGATTCATCCCCGCAACCGGCTCATCCAGTAACAACAAGCGTGGGCGTGTTGCAAGAGCCCGGGCAATTTCCAAACGACGCTGATCAGCAAGAGCGAGATCTCCCGCAAACGAATGATGATGTTTGTCCAGTCCCACAAGCTTCAGTAAGTCCATCGCCTCGTCACGTGAAGCACGCTCACTTTCACTTACAACAAAAGGCAAGCTCAAAAAAGTCGAAATAAGCTGATGCCGATCACGAACAAATTGCCCTGTCTGAACATTCTCTAGAACCGTCATCGATTGAAACAAGCGAACCCCCTGAAATGTGCGGGCCAGCCCTTTTCTGGCCACAAAATCAGGGCGCGATCCGGTAAGGTCTACGCCATCCAACTCAATGGTTCCCGCCGACGGAGGCAAAACACCCGTAATTAAATTGAAAAGCGTTGTTTTTCCCGCGCCATTAGGGCCAATAACCGCATGAATGGTGCCTTCCTCAACTGTAAAAGACACATCAGAAAGCGCTGCGTAACCGGCAAAATTCTTTGTGACTCCACTTAAGCGCAACATTTTGCTTACCTCACCTATCGTTTAGCACCGATCAGGCCCCATGGCCGCACAATCATCAGAATGACAAGCAAAGACCCAAATATTGTCATCCTCCAATCTTGAAGCTCCCGTAACAACTCGGGCAGTAACGTAAAGACAATAGCGCCAAGCGTTGCGCCCAAGTAATTGCCCATCCCGCCTAACAAAACCATGACAAAAATCTCAGCCGACTTATGAAAGCCAAATTGGGCCGGGTCGATAAACAACGCATAATGCGCATAAAGACCGCCGCCAATACCGCCAATCGCCGCGCCAAATGCAAAAACAGCGATCTTGACCCGAGCCAAATTCACCCCGACAACCTCAGCAGCCAGTTCATCATCCCTAATCGTTGTGATAACCCGACCGAGTCGGGAACGCCTGAGCTGGAAAAACAAAAACAAAAGGACTGCAACAATTCCATACACCCACACCAACGTGGTTTCATGCTCAATCCCACCCAAGCCCGATGCTGCGCCGGTCGGTTCAAAATTCAAGAAAAATACGCGCGTAATTTCCCCAAAGCCCATAGTAAGAATGATGAGATACACACCTTTAATACGTAAGGCCGGGAAGCCAACTACAGCACCGACAAGGCCGGCAGCCAATGCACCCAAGATAAGTGCCGCACCAAAAGGAAGCCCCAAAAACACCGTGCATGCCGAGGAAGCATAGGCCCCTATCGCCATAAAGCCTCCCTGCCCCAACGAAAGCAGGCCTGCGGAAACCGGCAAGTACAAACTCAGTGCAAGAATAATGTTGATGCCAGTGAAAATAAGCACCGATTCGATATAAGGGTCAATCACCTTTCAACCCTCCACATGGTGTCGCGACCCGAAGATTCCCTCCGGCCGGAACAACAAAACGGCGATGATAATAACGAACGCAAATGCATCTCGATAAGACGACGACACATAGCCGACACTCATTACCTCGGCAACACCGATAATCAATCCACCAAGGGCTGCGCCATATATGTTGCCCAACCCCCCCAATAACATGGCCGCCAGGCCTTTAATGCCCATATCAATGCCCATGAAAGGCGATATCGCGTTAAATGAGTAACCCACCAGCACACCTGCTGCCCCGCCCAAACCCGACGCCACGGCAAACGTCAGCAAAATAGTCCGATTGGTTCGAATACCCAATGTGTGGGAAATGATTAAACTTTCCGACGTTGCCCTCATGGCCATACCAACGCGCGTGCGGGTCACAAAAAAATGTAATGCAGCCATAAGGCCAATCGACACCGCCAGGATTGTCAGTTGCACCGGAGTGACGGTAATGGACCCAAAATGCCAGGGCTCGCCGCCAAAAGCGCTGGGAAAGCCGACCTGCTCCGCCCCAAAAAAACGCGTTGCCAATTCCTGTAGGACAATGCCCACACCAATCGTGCTAATCATCGGGGCGAGCATATGCCCCTTACGTGCACGGATCGGACGAATCGCCAACAATTCAATCAGAATGCCAACAAATGCGGCAGCCACCATGGCAATCAAAATGGAGGAAATGATGCCGACGTCGAAAAACAGCACCGCATACAAACCAATGAATGCGCCTATCATGAACACCTCACCATGCGCGAGATGCACCAGGTTCAAAACCCCGAAAATCAAGGTATAACCGATCGCTATTAACGCATAGGTGCTACCCAGCATTAACCCGTTGATTAATTGTTGTATGAACACGACCCCTCCCAGTTTGATCAGAGATGACCTTGATTTGCTTTTCTTTCAGGCACTCTAGAATGCAAAAATTTCGATGTCAATAAATAAAATCGATAATTTTTATCAAAGTCGTTTTTTTTATTAAATCAACAGGAGGCGTTTATCTTTAAGATTCATCAGGTTATTAAGAAAAAAACTTTGACCCCACTCGGGTACTAGTGTTTTCACTAGCTATGGAGTGCGCTAAATGAAAGAGAACACCCCCCAAACCCAACTGAGGCCCTGCCCGTGCGGAAACAACGCAAGCTATGAGGCATGCTGCAAGCGCTGGCACCACGGCCCGGAACATTTAAACGCCCCCGATGCCCCCACCTTAATGCGGTCGCGATACACCGCATTTGTACTGAACGAATTAGATTACTTATTGGAAACCTGGCACCCTGACACGCGCCCGACCCAGTTGGAGCCTAATCCACCAAGCTTGAAGTGGCTGGGCCTTCAACTGCGAAGCCATACCCAACAAGACGCTAAGCACGCCACAGTAGAATTTGTTGCCCGATCCCGGCTGAATGGGCAAGCAAACCGCTTGCATGAGATCAGCCGCTTCCTTCACGAAAACGGTCGATGGTTTTATGTAGACGGCGATTTCGTTCAAAAGCCTTCGAATAAGCGTTAGCAATTTACGCAACGCAAGCTTTGTCCAAGAACACCAAACACTTTGCAGGCACATGTCCTATACTGTGCCCACGCAGGGGTACTCGCTGGCTTTCAGCGGGTTGAGAAAGTCCCTTCGTACCAGTACGGATAATGCCGAAGCTGGGAGCGCGCTCGTTGAAATCGGTTGGCCTTCTGCCGCCCGATTACAGCGGGCTTTCCCTATCGGCTCCATGGTTAATTTTTTTGGAGCATATCTTGAATCCCCATTCCACCTTTTCAGCCGCCAACGCCGAAGTCGACGCTGCGGCCATCGCCCCTCTTCCCCGCTCACGAAAGGTTTATCAGCAGGGTTCACGCCCTGATATCCGCGTGCCTTTTCGCGAGGTTAGCCAAGACGACACCCCCACCCTGTTTGGTGGTGAAAAAAACCCGCCGCTGACCATTTATGACACCAGCGGCCCCTACACCGACCCGTCGGTGAAAATCGACATCCGCAAAGGTCTGGCTGCCATGCGTGGCAACTGGATCGTGGAGCGCAGCGACACGGAACAACTGGAGGGCGCCAGCAGCAAGTATGGTCAGGCCCGGCAAAAAGACGCCACGCTTGACGCGTTGCGTTTCGAACTGAGACGCCAGCCTCGCCGTGCCAAAGCAGGTAAAAACGTAACGCAAATGCATTATGCGCGGCGCGGCATTACTACCCCCGAAATGGAATTTGTCGCGATTCGTGAAAACCTTCAACGCGAACGTTACGTGGAAATGTTGCGTGCCGGCGGCCCCGACGGCGAAAAGCTCGCCGCTCGTTTACTGCGTCAGCACCCCGGCCAATCATTTGGCGCATCGATCCCTGACACGATCACACCGGAGTTCGTGCGCAACGAAGTGGCAAAAGGCAGAGCGATTATTCCGGCAAACATTAACCATCCGGAAAGTGAACCAATGGCAATCGGTAGAAACTTTCTGGTCAAGATTAACGCCAATATCGGCAACTCAGCCCTAAGTTCAAGCATTCACGACGAGGTTGAAAAAATGACCTGGGCAATTCGCTGGGGTGGCGATACGGTCATGGACTTATCCACCGGCAAAAACATACATGAAACCCGCGAGTGGATCATACGGAATTCGCCCGTACCCATTGGCACCGTGCCGATTTATCAGGCACTGGAAAAAGTAGACGGCAAAGCCGAAGATCTCACCTGGGAAATTTTTCGCGACACCCTGATTGAACAAGCTGAACAAGGCGTTGATTACTTTACGATTCATGCCGGTGTCAGGCTCCCCTTCATTCCCATGACGGCCAACCGTTTAACAGGCATTGTGTCGCGCGGCGGGTCGATTATGGCGAAATGGTGCCTGGCACACCATAAAGAAAGCTTTATTTACGAACACTTCGAAGATATTTGCGACATCATGAAAGCGTATGACGTGAGCTTTTCCCTGGGCGACGGATTAAGACCAGGCTCGGGGTACGACGCCAATGACGAAGCCCAATTTGCCGAACTCCAAACGCTGGGGGAATTAACCCAAGTGGCCTGGAAACACGATGTGCAAGTGATGGTGGAAGGGCCCGGCCATGTGCCGATGCACCTGATCAAGGAAAACATGGACATGCAATTAAAGCATTGCCATGAAGCGCCCTTTTACACGTTGGGGCCGCTAACAACCGATATTGCACCAGGCTACGATCACATTACGTCGGGCATCGGCGCCGCGCTGATCGGCTGGTACGGAACGGCCATGCTTTGCTACGTTACGCCCAAAGAACACTTGGGTCTACCCAACAAAAAAGATGTAAAAGACGGCATCATCACCTACAAAATTGCAGCACACGCAGCCGATCTGGCCAAAGGCCACCCGGGCGCCGCCATACGGGACAATGTGTTGTCCAAAGCGCGATTTGAGTTTCGTTGGGAAGACCAATTCAACCTGGGTCTTGACCCCGACACGGCCAAAGACTTTCACGACGAAACCCTGCCGAAAGACTCGATGAAAGTAGCCCACTTTTGTTCAATGTGCGGGCCGCATTTTTGCAGTATGAAAATTACGCAAGACGTACGCGAATATGCAAAACAAAATGGCTTGCAAGAAGCCGAAGCCTTGCACCTGGGCATGCAAGAAAAAGCGGTGGAATTTGTAAAGAAAGGGTCGCAAATTTACCACCAAAGGTAAATCGTTTGCCACGCTTCAAATACCGAGCCCAGCCGGCGCAAGCCTTAAGCTTTGCGCCGACTTAACTTACGCCCACCATATTCCGCCAGGCCAATACCTGCAAAAATCAACACAAGCGCCGTTGCGTGATACAGATGGAATGTTTCACCAACCAACGTTACCGCCAGCAGTGCACCCCAAATCGGCAACAGATTAATGAACAGACTGGCCCGGTTCCCACCAATCAACTCCACCGCTCGAATGAAGAAAACCTGACCCAAAAGAGATGGGAAAATAATAATATAGGCAACCGCCAACCAACCTTGAGCATCAGGCAGTTGGGTGGCCCCTTGCGCGGCCTCAATAACCAACAAAGGCAATGAAGCTAATGTGGCACCCAAACACAGCACGAACATCAGGCTTGTCCAGTGAATACTGGGTTTGCTGCGCAGTGCGGCTGTATAAACACCATAGGAAAGAATCGCAAGAAGCATCAGGGCGTCGCCAAAATTAATATTAAGCGCGAATAAATTGGCCAGCTCTCCCTGCACCGCAACAATAATTACCCCGAAGAACGACAAAATAAATCCCAGTGCCTGCTCTTTTACGATACGGCTGGAGAACAAAATAAAGCTGGCTGCAAACACAAATAGCGGTGTACCGCCTTGCATGATACTGGCGTTAACCGCAGTGGTATAGATAAGTGCGTAAAACAACGCAACACTAAACCCGGTAAAACCAATGGCACCCAGAACCAATAAATACGACAACCGCGGGCGAATCACCGCCCAATCGGCTGCAATTTGATCTTTCTTGAATAGATACAAGGCCACCATCACGCTGGCCCAACGAATCGTCACAATGATCATGGGGGATACATGACCCACCGCGAACTTGCCTGCAATTGAATTTGCCGCCCAGAAAAGCGTTGCTAATGCCAGTAGTGCGTAAGCTTTATAAATCATTGTTCCTTTTTTAAGTTTTACCAAACACTCCTCAGAATAATAACCCGGTAACCGTTAAGAGAGTCCTGTCGTCGCTTCCGTCACGTAATAGTCATAAGAAATCACTATCATGCGCTTTGCTTGCAGAGACACACAACGTGACACACCCTATTAGCGTGATACCCGCTTCATTTTCCATAACGCAACGCCCCACCGCCCGAATGCTGGTGATTGAAGTGCCATTCGTCACTTCGGACATGACGAACGCCGACGTCTTGCATATCCTGGGCGAACACCGCGACTTGGTCAGCCTGCCCGTGCTGGAAGAAAACCGCCCCATTGGTTTAATCAGTCGGAATATTTTCATGTCGCAAATGTCCAAACCCTACTACCGCGAACTTTATGAGAAAAAAAGCTGCATCGCTTTTATGGATAAGTCCCCGTTAATTGCAGATGTACAAACTCCCATTGAGACCCTAGCGGTACAAGCGGTTGAGTCGGGCAATAAAACTCTGGCCGATGGCTTTATTATTGTCGATGGTAGCCGGTTTGTCGGGGTCGGCTCAGGGCTTGATTTAATGCATCTTTTGGTCGATTTGCAAACCGAAAAAAACCGACAGGTAATGCAGAGTATCGATTACGCCAGTGCAATTCAAAAAAGTATGCTGGGCGAGTCGCTTAAATCACTGCAATCTACATTAAGCGATGCCGCCATTATCTGGGAGCCACGCGACGTGGTGGGCGGCGATTTCTATCATTTCGAGGCCTTCGCCAACGGTTGGTTCGCCGCTATTGCCGACTGCACCGGGCATGGTGTGCCCGGTGCTTTTCTTACCTTAATCGCTTCTTCGTCATTGCGGCACGCGCTTGATCGTTATGGCCCGGAAAACCCGGCCTCTCTTCTGGCCGAAGTTAGCCTGGGTATCAAGTTGGCGCTAGGCCAACACAATACGCAATCACCGGCAGGTTTGTCGAATGATGGTGCGGATGCCATTTTTATGTGGTTCAACGCCCATCAAAACACATTAACGACGGCCCACGCAAAAATGTCGTTGTTCATTTTGCCTGACAACAGTGACAACGTAATCACCTTGAATGGCGAACGTTTGGGGTTGGGGTATGCCGACACACCTGCTAACGCTGTTTGGACAAATCAGACCACTGAACTAAAACCAGGAACATTTATTCTGGGCTGCACAGACGGCTTGATTGACCAAATTGGAGGGGCCAAGCACATCGCGTTCGGCAAACAACGCTTACGGCAAATACTGCTGCAACATCGCAACCTATCTACACCGGCATTACTTGCATCGCTGATGGCGGCTTTAAGCCAATACCAGGGGACACAAGTGCGACGAGACGACTTAACCCTTCTGGGCTTTCGCCCCAACCCAAATTAACTGCTTATGAACTACGCTGTTCTAACACAACGCGATAACACAAACCTGCATTGGCGCATTTTTTGTGAATGTGCCCAGGACCGCAATGTGATCTTTTATTACGAAGGCTATTTTTCACAAACCATTATCGCCGCAGTATCCGACGCAGTAAAAATGCGCACCGAACAAGTCGGCGCAGCCAATACAACAAGACGCAAACTGTTTTCGTCATTTATTGAGATGACACAGAACATTATTCACTATTCGGTCGACGCGTATGTAACTCAAGACAACCGACAGTTCAATAATGAGGTCAGGCACGGGTCCATTTGCATTTCAACACAGGCCGGCCGCTTCTACCTGCATTGCGCAAACCCGGTAAACGCCGCTGTAGCCCACCAGCTGCAACAAAAGCTTGAGCATCTACGCAGCCTGACTATTGATGACATCAAGCGTGAATACAAAAGAACGTTGCGCTCCGAGACCCCTGACGACAGCAAAGGAGCCGGTTTAGGCTTACTAACGGTTGCCCGGGACGCCAGTGCGCCCCTTGAGTTCGAGTTCACGCCCATAGAAAACAGTGACCATATGCTTTTTTACCTGAAAGCCACGATCTAGGACCTCACCTAATCAACCAACAGCAATCTCTATAGTCACCAAGCCATGAACAACCTCTATATCGCACCCACTGCAAGTTCCCCTGAAATTGACCTGCGTTTTGACGCTCGTCACTTTTTGATTAAAGGCGAGGCCTACCCGGAAAACGCTGCCCTCTTCTGGGGTGAAGTTATCAACAGCATACGACGCTTTGCCGAGGAGGACGCTTCGGTCGAAACATTAACGGTCGATGTCGTTCTAACGTACTTCAACAGCTCCAGCACCAAAATGCTGTTTTCATTCTTCGACATCCTTAACGAAAAAGCGGCGGGTGACACACCTGTCGTCTTGAATTGGTATCACGACGAAGAAGACGACACCATTTACGAATTTGGCCAGGAACTATGTGAAGATTTTCCCGATCTCACCTTTCATGATCACGCATTGCAGGGCTGAAAGTGGACAAGGCACTATTCGAAACTGAGATCAGCGTGTTAACGCAGGCACAAGCCACACTGGCGGCAACTGAACTGGATAAAGCACAATACCTGCATGCGCTGGCGGAACTAACGCACCATTACCAAAGGTTGATGCGGGAAATGCATCGTTTGATCCGGCACAGTGACCGCACCGAAGCAGAACTCAACACTGTGAATACGAAACTGCAGGAGTTGAGTGCCGAGCTGCAATACAAAGCGCGCCATGATCCGCTTACCGGGGCATTAAACCGCGGCGCAGTCTTTGAGCAGGCCCAAACACACCTCAGCGCCGCCCCCATGTCGTTGATTATGCTGGATATCGATCACTTCAAACGCATTAACGATACGTTCGGTCACCCAACGGGTGACGCCGTCATTCAGGAGCTTATAGAACGATTGCGCACCGCAGTGGGTAAACACGGTGATATTGGTCGCGTCGGCGGAGAAGAATTCACCATTTTGCTGCCGAATATGTCACTTGATCAGTCTAGCCAACTTGCCGAATATATCCGGCACCTTCTGGCAAATCAACCATTTGACTGCATTGCAACCGAATACACCGTCACCGCCAGCTTCGGCATTAGCTGGAGCCCATTCAAAACCGACTTTGAACACGCTTATGCGCGCGCCGACGCAGCCTTATACCGAGCCAAACAGCAGGGTCGAAATCAAGTTGTATCTGCTGCTAATCCAGATCAATTAACTGCTCCGCACGCGTAAAAAAACGCTTGCGATACCAAATGGTTACCAACACCGACGTAATCGCGGTGGCTGATGTGAGCATGAACATAACGATCAGCTGATAATGTACAGCTTGTGTAGGATCAGCCCCCGCCAGGATCTGACCCGTCATCATGCCGGGTAACGACACAATCCCCACCACCGCCAAAGCATTAATAGTCGGAATCAAAGCCGCAGTCATCGCCAAACGAACCGCACGGGCTGACGCCTGAGCCGGGCTGGCACCCAACGCCAGTCCAGCTTCGATCTCCTCTCGACGGCTTTCAAATTCCGAACGCACCCGCTCGGCTGCCAGCGCGGCACCATTCATGGCATTGCCGACAATCATCCCAAAAATAGGAATTAAGTAGCGCGGATCATACCAAGGGTCAATATTAACGACCACCAAATCGAGGTAGGCCATGGTAACTGCTGAACCAATTAAAATTGCACCCCCGCACAAAAACCGCAACGACATACGCGAGCCAATTTGCTCAACCCGGTTTGTGGCTGCAAACGTGGCGGCAATCACCATTACCAGTAGCACACCCAACACCAAATACCATTTATTGGTGGTGAACAACCACACTAACACCTGACCAATCAGCAACAGCTGCACGGTTGCACGCACGGCGCCAATAAAAAGACTTTTTCCCAAACCCAAACGTTGCCACCACGATAAGGCCATGGCAACCATCACAAGCGGAACCGCGAGTGCCAGATTGAACCAGTCTAAGCTCAGCGCAGTTTCATTAGACATGAACGGCTCCGCTTTCATTGCCGGAAGTTGCATCGCGATGTTCAATCACACGCCCCGCTTCGAACACAATGGTGTCTCCTCCCAGCGCTTCGCCCTCTTCCAGCCGATGCGTTGCCATAATCACCGTCACCCCGGAATGAGCCAATTTCTTCAAAGCCTCTACCAGACGCGCACCTGACTTGGGATCTAATGCCGATGTCGGTTCATCCAGTAAAAGCACCTCGGGCTTAGTTATTAAAGTTCGCGCCAAGGCAACGCGCTGCTTCTCTCCGCCCGAGAGCTGATCTGCCTCGCGGTCAGCGTAGCTTTCATTCAAGTCGGCCAGAACCAACACTTCATTTACACGATCGTGATCAGCTTTAGTGATTTTGCCATTGGCAAAACGCGCCGCCGTCAGAAGGTTGTGGGATACCGTCCCCTCGAACATCGCTGGTGCTTGAAACGCAAACCCCACGCATGTTCTAAGTTGGCGAACCGGGTACTGCTCAATCGGCCTGCCTTTAAACAGAATCTCGCCGGAAACCGGACTTTCCAGACGATTCAGCAAACGCAAAAACGAAGTTTTACCGCTGCCGCTACTACCGATCAAACAGGTTGGCCGGCCCGCGCGCAACTTCAGCGTGATGTTGTGCAGTACGATCCGTTTCTGGCGTTCGTGCACCACATCACGCAATTCAAAAGCGAATTCACTCATGGAGTTACGCTTTACGGCGCCGGGTTAGGGTATTTCAGGTGGATTGCGTCGATTTCGGCCAACACGTCGTCGGTTAAGGTCACGCTCAAGCTATCAATATTTTCCTTGAGCTGCCCCAGCGAAGTTGCACCCACCAAATTACTTACCGTAAACGGCCGCGTATTTACAAAAGCCAACGCCAATTGTGCAGGGGTTAAGCCCGCCTTCTTGGCCAACGCAACATACGCCGAGGTCGCCGCGACTGCTTGCGGATTGGTGTAGCGAACGAAGCGCTCGAACAAAGTAATACGGGCCCCTTCCGGGCGTGCCCCACCCTCATACTTGCCGGTTAGCGTACCAAAGCCCAAAGGAGAATACGCCAGAAGCCCCACTTTGTCGCGATGCGCAAATTCGGCCAGCCCCACTTCAAAAGTGCGGTTCAGCAGGTTATAGGGGTTCTGAATGGACACGATGCGTTCCAAACCAAGTCGTTCAGCCGCACTTAAGAACCGTGCCACGCCCCAAGGTGTTTCGTTGGACACCCCAATATGGCGAACCTTGCCTTGTTTCACAAAATCACTGAGCACCTCAAGGGTTTCCTCAATGGGGACGGTATGGGGCTCATCTTCCCAGGGATACGTATGACGGCCGAAGGTAATAGTGCTGCGATCAGGCCAATGCAACTGATACAAGTCGACGTAATCTGTTTGCAAGCGCTGCAAACTATCGTTCAGCGCCTCCGTTAAGTTGGGGCGATCGAACTGGTTAGTCGCACCGCGAATATGGCTGGGACGCCCGGCCTGACGCGACGGCCCGGCAATTTTGGTTGCCAGGAAAATTTTGTCGCGTAAGCCTGTTTTCTTTAACCAAGTGCCAATATAGCGTTCGGTGCTCCCTTGCGTTTCGGCTTTGGGCGGTACGGGATACATTTCCGCTGTATCGAACAGATTCACGCCCTGCTCGAACGCGTAATCCATTTGCTCATGCGCCTGTGCTTCATTGTTCTGCTCGCCCCAGGTCATGGTACCCAGACCGATTGCACTCACTTCAACATGTGTTTGTCCTAGCTTGCGATACTGCATTGTCACTCCTTGCGGATCTACGATACGTAACTTTTATGCATTGTATCCGCTAACACAGCCCTTCGCCCTACGAGAGAACTGCAGACAAGCTTAAGCGAAATTACCCCAAATCTTCTTCAACAACCTCTGAAACTCGTGTTGCTCCTTGATCGTTAACCCCTTCACTGAGCGCTCATAAATAGCCCAGGCCGGTGGCAAGACCTTGTGGAACTGCTTTTCTCCGGCAGGCAATAAATGGATCTCCAGCACACGTTGGTCGGTTGCGCTGGGCTCCCGGCGCACATAACCGGCTTTTTCCATCACAGTAAGGGCGCGCGACAAGGTCGCCTGATCCACGCCTGCCGCATTGGCCAGTGCACTAATACCCAAGCCATCGGTTTCACGCAAAAATGCCAGCACACGCCAGTGAAGCAGCGTCATGCCGTGCTCACGCAATAAAACCTGGAAATCGGCATTAACAGCACCCGTAGTGCGATTAAGCACATAGGGCATAAACGTTTCATGGCCTTGATATGTTTGCGTAAAATCTTGCTCTTGTTTCGTGGATTTCACTTTCTTTGCCCGATTCTGATTATCCGCTACGGTCGACAACTCGTTGTAGCGTGCCAATCAGCCAGTTTAACGCCAAGCCTACAATACAAATCCAAACCAACGGAACAAACATATCCAAAGTTCGATAAGCACGGGCGGCAACGGTTAGCATGTGTCCCAAGCCGTCGGTGGACGCAATCATTTCAGCCAGAAAAACCACCACACAAGCAATCACACCCGCGACGCGCACACCAGCCAGAACCGTTGGAACGATCGACGGTAGCGTCACCTTCCACAAACAAGCAATGTTCGACGTACCTGCCGCACGGGCAGACCAAATCAATTTGCGATCGACCGCACGTGCTGCCGACCACGTTGCCATAAGAACGGGAAACAAGGCATCAGCAACAATCAACGCTACTTTCGACGCATTTTCGAAACCGAAAATCAGGATAAGGGCCGGATACAGAGCAATCTTGGGAATGGGCGCCAGCAAACGCACCAGGGCGTCAAGCAGTGCCGCACTAAAGCGCGATAATTGTGCCGCCAGCCCCAGTACCACGCCCAACACAACCGCCAGGCTTAACCCAATGGCTAACCGGTACAAGGTAATACCAAAATTGCCCCAAAACTCCGCGCTTGCCGCCTGTTCCAGCAAGCGAACGACAATATCGGACGGCGCAGGCAAAAGTTGTGGCTCGATCAGCCCCGCCCGGCACACAACTTCCCAAACGACCAACACAAACAACGGGGAAATACATAAACGCCCCCAACCCATCATGGTTTGAGTCATGCGCCCCCCTCGTTTGAATCGGCCCAACGGGTTAAATATCGCCGAACACGCTCGAACACGGCATCAAGCACAAAACCCAGTATTGCCAACACCAGGATGGCGGCATAAACCGTTGCATACTGCGCCATGTCCATGGATGTGAATAATAAATTCCCCACCCCTTCCTGGCGCGCAATCATTTCCGACGACACCATCACAATCAGGGCCATCACCACCCCAACCCGGCAACCAATCATGATTTCAGGTAACGCAGCCGGCAAAATTACCTTGAACAAGCGGGCCACCGGCCCCATGCCCATCGCTTGCGCAACCCACACCAATTTACGCTCAACACGGCATGCTCCCTGGTAACTATGGTAAAGCACGGGCAAACTCACCCCCATGGCAATCACGAAAATTTTGGAAAAGCTACCCAAACCGAACCAAAGCATCAAAATAGGCATTAACGCCGCCTTGGGCATCGGGTAAGCCAATGAAACCAAGGGGTAAAAAATTTGATAAATGATTCGGCTGCGCCCCATTGCCAGACCCAAGGGAATCGCAACCAATAAAGCCCATACATAACCTGCAAACATTCGACCAACCGACTGCAGAATTGCCCACAAAGCAGCAGGGTCGGTAATTAAAAAACGCAGTTCCTTCACTGCCGCTATTGGGCCTGGAAACGACGTGAAACCCAAAAACCTTGACGCAGCCGACCACAGTACACCAAGAAAAAGTATTGCCAGCACAATGCCGACAGCGGGATGCTCGTACCATCGCAACGAACGACCTGCAGCGTGCTTCACACGTGCTCCTTCTCGGTAAGCAGGTTTTCAAGATGAACGATGTAGTTTTGATAATCGCGGTTAAGCAACAGCTCTGCACGCACACGAGGCCGTGGCAAGTCGATATCAATGACTTCCCGAACCGAACCCGGACTACCGGTTAGTACCACCACCCTATCGGACAAATACACCGCTTCATCAACTGCATGGGTGACGAACAACACCGTATTGCGTAGCTGTTCCCAAAGCGATAACAACTCGGCCTGCAACACCAGACGCGTGTGCGCATCCAATGCGCCGAACGGTTCGTCCATAAGCAAAATGGCGGGTTCATAAGCCAGCGTGCGTGCAATAGCGGCCCGCTGGCGCATGCCTCCCGACAGTTCACGCGGATAAAATCCGGCATATTTATCGAGGTTGACCTTCTCGAGCCACGACAAGGCGCGTGCCTGGGCCTGCGCTTTGGGCACACCCTGTTCACGCAAACCATAGGCTACATTTCCCAGTACTGTTTTCCAGGGGAATAACGCATACTCCTGAAAAACCGGCCCGCGATCGGGGCCGGGTTGAACAATACGTTTGCCATCCACCTTAACCGCACCCTCGGTAGGCTGCTCGAAGCCGCCCACAATGTAGAGCAAGGTGCTTTTCCCGCAACCGCTTGGCCCAAGAATCGAGACAAACTGACCTGCGGGAATCTGCAAGTCGATATCCACCAAGGCGGGATGCGCCTTGCCGCTTGCCGTTTTAAACGTTTTATTCAGGTGCTCAATACTGATCATTTACTTTACCGGCGCAATAATATCGTCACGAACAAACTCTTTGATATCAAGCGATTCCTTCAAGAAACCGGCTTCATGGTAAAGGTCGAAAGTTTCCTGAATCGCATCGATATTAGGCTGCATATTCGGTTCGCGATGGAAATCTTTTGGTGTCAGCAAATATTTGGAAAATACCGCCGCCGGTGCGCGGGTAATTTCCGAAGTCACCTCAGCAGCCAACGCGGGGTTTTCCTTTAATTTGGCCATGGCATTCTGCAAATCTTTAACATAGGCCTTGACCACTTCAGGATTGGCATCGGTATAAGCCTGGCTGCAACCTTCAAAAATCTGCACGTTGGGATTTTGTACATCCAGCAGTTTGAATAAAGGCCGCAAACCGCCTTTTTCTTCGTTCAGAACCGTGAACGGCGGAACCATGGGGCCGGCGTCAACACGCCCTGAGCGAATGGCATCGGCGGAAGGAGGAAAGCCGGTTTCAACGATTTTGACGTCTTTTTCAGGGTCAAGACCATTTTCTTTTAGCCAAAGCAGCATGTGGTAATACACACCCGAACCATACGCATTTGTACCAATCACTTTACCTTTCAAGTCTTGGGCCGATTTAATCGGACTATCTTCCTTAACCGCCCAATACACCGAAAAACTACCGGGCTCTTCCGCCGCATGTTGTGCAACGATATAAGGCTTCAAGCCGCTTTCAATATAACCTTGCGCCATCGACATGGGCGCCATCGTTGCGCAATCAAGTACATCGGCGCGCATGGCCTGAACCATCGGAGACGTTCCCTGAAACTGCGTCCATTTAATCGTGTACTTTTTTCCTAAATCGGGGAAAAGTTCGGGGCGTTTCATCATCAGGTACTTCGACTCTTCCGCCGGAATCGTCCAGCCTACCCTTAGCTCCGGCACGTCGGCCGCTACGGCCGGCGCGTGAACAGCGGTGGCCAACGTAGCCGTTGCCGTTGCGGCCAGTAATGCTTTGACTTTAGTTTTCATCGCTTATTTCCTTAACAGTGGTGGAAGGAATGCTTTGGTCCAAACCAAAATGCCGTAGCATGCCCAAAGTACGTGCCAGCACATCACGCCGGTACGCGTTCAAGTCGACGCCCTCGTAAGACAAAAAACCATTTGCCGACCGCAAACCGATTTTGCCCTCATGCATATATCGTTTGATAATGTCGGGAGCGGCATATCGGGATGCGTCGAGGTTGTCGGAAAGATAGTGGCTGGCATGGTAAAGAATATCGTTCCCACCATAATCAATGAATTCCAGCACACCAATACTGGCGAAACGAAAACCTAGGCCGTAGCGTGTCGCGCGGTCAATTTCTTCAACCGTTGCAACGCCCTCTTCAACCATACGGGCCGCCTCGTTCATAATTAAAGTTTGCAGGCGTGGCACAATGAAACCGGGCGAGCAAGCGCACTGTACAGGCACTTTACCAATGCCCGTGAGGCTCTCTTTCAATGCGTCCAGCGCTTCGCTACTGGTTTGATCGTGTGCACTGATTTCAACCAACGGAATGACGTAGGCGGGATTCAACCAGTGCGCATTCATGAAACGCCGCGGATGAGTCACCATACCGGCAAGTTCCGAGGCAAGCATGGTGGACGTCGTGGACGCAATAATGGCCGTGTCCGGCGCGCTCTCGCATATACGTTTCAAGGCATCGCGTTTAGCCTCGAGCGTTTCGGGCACGCCTTCATAAATAATTCCGGCGGTTTTCAATACGTCGCCGGCATGAGCCAAATCAACAATATCAATACGCCGGCGAATTGAAGCGACTTGGTCTGCACTAAATAATTCGAGATCGGCTAATTGTTGCAAGGCCGTAATCAGTTCTTGGTCGATCTCCTCCGACAACGCCTGAAATTGTCCGGCATCACGCGGCTTGAAATCCACAACGGCGACGCTTTGCCCACGAATGGCATAGGCCAAAGCAATGCCCCTGCCCATGCGTCCCGCACCAATTGCAATAATAGATGCAGCCATATTCAGTGCTTTCCGGTAACCAGCATTTCACGCAAATCATCTTTACCCAGACTTGCCAAACCCAGCGTTGCAAGCGAACGCGGCCCTTTACGCAGATCTTGCCCGACAATGCCGCCGGCAATAGCCAGCAACCCTTGGCTAATCGGCGCATCGACATTGGCCCAGTCTCCGACCGAAGCCTGAAACGATAAACCCAGCATCGTGTCTTCGGTCATGTAACGATGGTGGTGTAAATCGATATGTTCACGCCAATCGCCGCTTTTCACCAACTTTTTATGCACATTCCCATACATCCATTTGTCACTGTTGTAATGATCAGCCAAAGGGAAATGAGGTGCGCCGTAACCCAGCGCTTCGCGGATGGCAATGCGCTCCAGATCGAGCTTGTCGGTTACTGACCGGACCGCAGGTTGCGTACCTTCGTTATGAATGTCCCACGCTTCGAAATGCTGCAAGGGCGCTGCGTTCATCAGAATAAGTGGGGGATGGATAATAGGGCCCGCGTTCATCAACGCACCCGACATGGCATCTTCACACGGCTCGATCACCGGGAACGCTTCACGAATGACGCTTAAACCATGCTCGGTTCGAGCGGCTGGGTACACCCCGGTGGGCAGCCGGGTTGCCCGCGTGGTGATCGCAACCGTATTAGGCCCATGTTTACGCACCAGCCATGGCAATGTGCCTGTTTCCGCCCAGGTTACTTCGGCTTTATTACCCGCCGCTTTCACCGCTTCCGCCATAATGAAGCTGCCGAACGTGCCGGGCGGCAGGTACACAACCTGCCCATCGGTTAAATGTGGCGCCATCGCATGCGCGATATCCAGTTGTGCAAGAGCCGGGGTGGGAATAACGATGAGCTGCGCGCCTTTCAATGCCTCGGAAATATCCGTGCATACATGCGCGATTCGGATATCGCGCTGGCCTTCTTCGTCTTTTACAGTAATGCAACCACTGTCAATAACGGGCTGCAACGCGGCGGTATCCCGCCGCCAGAAACTAACCTCGTGCCCAGCTTCGCTTAGGTCTGCGGCAGCCGCATAACAACCATGACCACCCCCCAAAACTGCTACTTTCATTCCAACTCCCTGTTAGCAAAATATATGCAGATGCATACAATGAGTTAACAGTAAGGGATTTGGAACTCAACCAACAATAAGGGTTAGTGCGGATTTTGCCAAAAAACGGGATGGGGATTTCCCGAATCGGGAAAACGGTGTCCTCTTAATACATTGACGCAACGACAACAATAACCAGACCCAGGACCATGTTGACGGTAACCCATTTACGTACCCGAGACAGCGCCGCAGCAGCCGATGGCCAATCTGCCGTGGAGACTGCCTCAACCATGGGCGGATAAAACCTGAAACGAATCACGAAAAAGATCACAACCATGACAACGCCCAACGTAGCCATAATTGTCCAGGCCAAGGGCATATTAAACTCCATGCCTGCCTGCACCATAACTTTGGCTGCCCTGCCAATCATCCATAACCCCGTCGCCAACACAATCAAGGCAGCCCAAAGTACATGGCCAAAAAACCGTTTTAAGACACTGCACATGAGCGCGAGCCGGGTGGGCGGATCAAATTCAGTTAATGAGGGGCGCAAATAAAAATGCGCAAACACCATACCGCCAACCCATAGAACCACTGCCAGAACATGCAGCGTTTTTAATAATGCGTCTAAAACCATGTGGCCACCTCTTTAAGCGTTAGGGTCTAGCGTACCAAAAGAAAAACCCGCAAGGGTAATTACCTTTGCGGGTTTTTGAAAACCAAGTGCCAAAAAGTTCTGGCGGAGATGGAGGGATTCGAACCCTCGATACGGGTATAAGCCGTATGCTCCCTTAGCAGGGGAGTACCTTCAACCACTCGGCCACATCTCCAGTTAAGCTCAATATTCTAGCATAAGAATACGCACTTAATTCGCGCCTTAGAGGTGAAACTTCTTAAGTTTCGTCAGTTTCATCCACCACAGGGATATCGCCGTCTTGGTCGAGCCCAAAAGCTTTATGCAAAGCGCGCACGGCCAATTCCATGTATTTATCGCTGATCACCACCGATGTTTTGATCTCGCTGGTACTGATCATTTGAATGTTAATGCCCTCTTCACTTAGCGTGCGGAACATGAGGCTGGCAATACCGACGTGGCTGCGCATACCAATACCCACCACCGATACCTTGCAGACTTTTTCGTCGGCCTGAACTTCGCGTGCACCAACGGCCGGCGCAACCTGGTTCTTCAACACTTCAAGCGCACGTGGGAAGTCGTTGCGGTTTACGGTAAATGAAAAGTCGGTTGTGCCATGAACCGACTGGTTCTGCAGGATTACATCGACGTTGATATTGGCTGCGGCAACAGGACCAAGAATCGAGTAGGCTACGCCCGGCTTATCCGGAACCGCCAATAGTGTCAGTTTGGCCTCATCACGGCTGAAGGCAATGCCCGAAACAACGGCTGCTTCCATTTTCTGGTCATCCTCAAAAGTAATTAGAGTGCCTGAATTCATTTCCTCTTCAAGCGGCATCAGGGGGTCGGTAAGCGACGACAACACACGCACTGGAATGCGGTATTTACCGGCAAACTCAACTGAACGAATTTGCAGCACCTTGGAACCCAGCGACGCCATTTCCAGCATTTCTTCAAAGGAAATAACGTTTAACCGACGGGCCTGGGGTACAACACGCGGGTCGGTGGTATAAACACCGTCGACATCGGTGTAAATCAAACATTCCTCGGCACCAATGGCAGCGGCAATGGCCACCGCCGAGGTATCCGAACCACCCCGCCCCAACGTGGTGATATGACCTTCGTCGTTGATGCCTTGGAAACCTGTTACGACGACCACACGACCTTCGGACAGGTCGCCTTTGATGCGGGTGTCGTCGATAGAGGTAATACGCGCTTTCGTATAGGCGGCATCGGTTTTCACAGGAACCTGCCAACCGGTATAACTGCGGGCCGGAACGCCCTGCGCCATTAACGCCATAGCCAACAGTGCGCTACTGGCTTGCTCGCCGGTTGCAGCCAGCATGTCTTGCTCGCGCTCATTCGGCTGCGGGGAAATTTCCTTGGCCAGGCCGAGCAAACGATTCGTTTCACCCGACATGGCGGAAGGCACCACTACAACCTGGTGCCCCGCTGCATGCCACTTGGCCACGCGCTTGGCCACGTTCTGGATGCGCTCAACCGAGCCCATCGAAGTACCGCCATATTTATGAACTATCAGGGACATCTTTTCCTCTGAATTGTGTGTGTGTGTTGTCGCTAATGTCCGACAAATAAAACCATCAATTGTAACATCAGCAGCCGGTTTTGCCGACCCCCTGCAGGCATACCCGACCTTTTTCACAACTGATAATATGGCCTGCATGACGCAAACGCATATGGCGATCATGCCCCAAGGCGTGCAGATTGCGCAACTGTTTGATGAGCTCATTCAAGCGTGCCTCGGAAGGCATCGGCAAGCCATGAAACTGAAGCCAATAACGTAAAACATGCGATTGGCGGGCCGGGCTAAATGCGCGCCACCGCACCAGGTCAAAACTGGTTTTATCAACCGAAGGTTCCAGTGTGTCGAAATCGTTTAACGCGACCTCCTGGAGAATTTCACGGGCTTGCGCGCTTTGCCGCGCATGGCGCACGACATTTGCCCGCCAAGCCGGCCAACGCTCATCGAGTTCCGGCACTAAACGGCCTCGCAACGCGCTACGGGTATAGTGATCTTGTTGGTTACTGGGGTCGGCAACCGGATACCAGCCGGTTTGCGCAGCATACTCTTCCGCCAATGCCTCAAGGGTTTTACGTGGCACATCAAGCCACGGGCGAATCAGGCATAACTCACCCCGCGTAGACACAGGCGACATGGCAGCCAGGCCATGCGGGCCGGCACCACGCAACAACCGCAATAAAACCGTTTCCGCCTGGTCGTTTTGATGATGGCCCAGCAATAAATGCGAAACCTGCACTTTGCCGGCAAGCTGCGCGAGCGCGCGGTAACGACCTTCACGCGCCGCCGCCTCTACACCCTTTCCGCCTTTTGATTCGATGCTGATGCGAACACTGTGACAGGGCACTTGAAGCTGGTGCGCCAGATCGTGTACGCGGTGCTGCCATTGATCGGCCGCATCGTGTAACCCATGATGAACGTGAAACAGGTGCAATGTTATGCCATGGGCACGCGCCCAATAGCAAGCATGTACTGCCAACATGGATGAGTCGACACCACCACTGACGGCCACTCCCAGCGGCCCCTTTGACGACGGCGCCTGAGCTACGGCTTTCTTTATGAGGTCGACCAGGCCTGGATCAGGAAACATGGTGCCCCGGCATGCAACGGATTAAACGCGTGCCTCTTGGTAGCGGCCATACGACATCAGCCGCTGTAAACGATGCTCAAGCATTTGTTCGGTCGTCATGTTGGCCACCTGGCGATACGCGTCGGCCAGCGCACGCCCCAAACTGCGCGCCATGGCCACCGGATCACGGTGGGCACCGCCAACCGGTTCTTCAACCACCTGATCTACCAGGCCCAACTCTTTCAAGCGGGGAGCCGTAATAGCCAAAGCTTCAGCCGCTATCGGCGCCTTGTCGGCACTGCGCCACAAAATGGACGCACAGCCTTCAGGAGAAATTACCGCATACGTGGCGTACTGCAGCATCATGACGGCATCGCCCACCGCAATGGCCAAAGCACCGCCCGAGCCGCCTTCCCCGATAATGGTCGTAATAATCGGGACACGCAACTCAGCCATTGCATACAAATTATGCCCGATGGCCTCGGACTGACCACGCTCTTCGGCACCAATCCCGGGGTAAGCACCCGGTGTATCCACGAACGTAAATACCGGCAAACGGAACTTTTCCGCCAATCGCATCAAACGCATGGCTTTACGATAGCCTTCCGGTCGCGGCATACCAAAATTACGCATTGACCGCTCTTTGGTGTCGCGCCCTTTCTGGTGGCCAATAACCATACAAGGCGTCCCATTAAAGCGCGCCAAACCACCTACGATTGACTGGTCGTCGGCGTACATGCGGTCGCCGTGCAACTCGTGAAAATCGGTAAACAGCTCGCGGATGTAATCAAACGTGTACGGCCGTTGCGGATGACGGGCAACCAGCGCGGTTTGCCAAGGTGTCAGTTTTGCGTAGATACTTTTTGCCAGCGTCTGGCTTTTCTGTTGCAGTCGCCCCACTTCGTCTGAAATATCCACTGCCGAGTCGGCCTGCACGTAGCGCAATTGCTCGATCTTGTGCTCCAGCTCGGCCAGAGGCTGTTCGAATTCGAGAAAGGTATTTCGCATAAGTACTTGTTTTCCAGTTTGGTTTTACGACTTTAGTGCGACTGGGCACCGGAATCAAGGCTGCGCCACATATACCATGTTGCAACCGTACGCCAGGGTGCCCACGCCTGCGCTACCTCGCGGGCCTCAAAGCGCGAAACAGGCTCACCACTAAAGTAGTGTAAAGAAATTGCCTTAATCAAACCAGCGTCGTCCAGCGGCAATACGTTGGGTCGCTGTAAATTGAAAATCAAAAACATCTCGGCCGTCCAGCGTCCGATGCCTCGAATGTTGCACAACGAAGCGATGACCTCTTCATCATCCATTCCGGCCCAGGCGGCAGGCCGAACTTTCCGTTCAGCAAACCGCACGGCCAAATCGGATACGTACTCCGCCTTACGCCGAGACAGCCCGACACTGCGCAATGTATCGAGATCGTGCTTCAAAACGGCGGCCGGCGAAGGGCGGCGGCCGCATAAGCCCGTAAACCTGCCCCATATACTATCAGCGGCCTTGGTTGACACCTGCTGACTAATGATGGCCCGCGCCAAGGTCATGAAAGGCGGGAAAGGCGGCTTTAAACTATCACTTTGGTAAGCCGGAATAATTTTACGAAGAATCCGGTCTCGTCGCATTAATTGCTTCGATGCCTCATCCCAAAATTCCGGTTTATGTGCAGGGACTTCCAATTGATTGGACATAAAGTTGTTCAGCTACCTATTCTATGCCCGCCGCCACTGGGTGACACCACCCGGCTTATCCTCAAGCTCAACCCCGGCCTGGCGTAATTGTTCGCGAATCATGTCTGCGCGGGCAAAGTCACGCGCGTTTTTAGCTGCGCTGCGCTCCTCAACCAACGCGTCGATGCGCGAATCATCGAGCGTTTCAAATGACTCAGACTGACCAATATAACGGCTTGCACAGCGTGAATAAACCGCCGGATCCACCTGTAACAGCCCCAGAACGGCACCCAACGCTTTCAACAACCCCGCAACGCGCGATGAACCCGTGCGATTCACCTCACCGGCCAGTTCGAATAAAACAGCTACCGCACCCGACGTGTTGAAGTCATCGTTCATTGCATCGCGAAAACCCGACACTTCCGATGCCGACCAATCGATTTCAACGTCTTCCGGCGCAACATTCAATAGCGTTTGATACAACCGATCGAGCGCATTTTGGGCATCGCGCAGATTATCGGGAGTGTAATTCTGAATACTACGATAATGATTGCGCACGATGAAAAACCGCAACATTTCAGCTTCGCGCGCATTGGCTTGATACTGCGCAGCACTCTCATGAGTAGCGCCGGCTGCGGCAATGGTGTCGCGAATCGTGCGAAAGTTACCCAGCGACTTCGACATTTTGTCGGCATCCACCATCAACGGACCGCAATGCATCCAGGTATTGGCCAGTTGTGTACCGAAGGCCCCTTCAGACTGGGCTATTTCGTTTTCATGGTGCGGAAATTTCAGGTCGGGCCCACCACCGTGAATATCCAGTGGAATTCCCAGTAAAGCGCGACTCATGGCCGAACACTCAATGTGCCACCCCGGGCGCCCCAGGCCATAGGGCGACGACCACTTCGACTCTTCAGGCTCATCTGGTTTGGCCGACTTCCACAGTACAAAATCAAGCGGATCCCGTTTATCGGAATCAACAGCAACCCGTTCGCCGGCCCGCAAATCATCAAGCGACTTGCCCGACAACTTGCCATATCCTTTAAAGCTTCGTACAGCGTAATTCACATCGCCGCTGTTTGCACGGTATGCCAAGCCTTTTTCTTCAAGGCGACCGATAATATCAAGCATGGCACCCACGTGCTCCGTCGCCAGGGGCTCGGAGTCGGGTGGCTGCACGCCCAATGCCGCCTCGTCGGCGTGCATGGCGTCTATGTAATAAGACGTCACCTCGCCCAGCCGCTGCCCTGTTTGCACCGCTTTGCGAATGATCTTGTCGTCGATATCGGTAATATTGCGCACATAATGTACGTCGTAACCCAACACGCGCAGCCAACGCTGAATAACATCGAAGCTGACCAGCATGCGGGCGTGCCCGAGATGGCAGTAGTCGTACACGGTCATGCCGCAGACATACATGCGGACACGGCCTGGTTCAACAGGTTGGAAAGGCTCTTTACGCCGGGAAAGGGTGTTATAAATGTGCAGCATCTGCGCTATGGCTCGCGTTTGAGTTTCAAGCAAGGCTAAAATGGCGGTCGATAAGTATAGCAATTCCACATGGAACCGGCTTTTGTGGCCGGATACCTTTTTTCACAGGACACATCAGTGCGTCAAATTATTGGTCGAATTTGTTTATCTGTCATGCTGGCACTGCCCGTATTTGCGGTTTCAGCGCAAGCCACAGCTCAAACAAAAGGCAATACAGATGAGAAACTTTTCAACGACCCGCCTGCCGCCGATAGGGGCTGGCAGGGGCTGGCCAACGTCCTTGAAGCGCTCTCACCCGGCGTTGACACCTCGCTACCGCTAACGCCTTCTCAAATTACAGACCGCATTGAACAAATGATTAACCAGGGGCGAGCGCAAGAAGCATTGGAAATTATCCAGAAACGCGAAGCCCAACGCGCAGAATCGCAAGCGCTGGGCGAAGATGTGCAACTCATGTTTCTTCACGCGCGGGCCCTGGCTGCCACCGGGCGCGAAACTGAGGCCGAACAAATCTATCGCGACATGACCATCACCTACCCTGAGCTGCCTGAGCCTTGGAATAACCTTGCTTCAATTTACATTAAACAAAAACAGCTTGATCGGGCCCAGGACGCACTCTCAATGGCACTCTCCGCCTTCCCCGAGTACGATCTGGCCCGATACAATTTAGGCCAGGTGCAGCTTATGCAAGCCTACGAGTCTTTCTCCCAAGCGGGGCAATCAGGTATTGCAGACGCAACCCTAAAAGCGCAAGAAGTGCAACGCATCCTGGAATAAGCATTCATTTCTGCGCCACATGACAACCGTCTTTAATCATTTTTTTCTGCCGCTTTCGCCGCCATGACGCAATTTACAAAAAAGCTGTTTCGCAACGCTTTCTTTCTTTCGTTTTTACTGGCGTTTGCCACGTTTCTGAGTAGCGCGACAGCTGCCAATTCCAATAATCACTCAACACAAGGTGAATCCATGAGCAACCAACCTCAAGTTCGCATACAAACCAATCACGGTGAAATGCTGATCCAGCTAAACGCCGAAAAAGCCCCCAAAACCGTTGAAAACTTCTTAACGTACGTACGCGAAGGCTTCTACGACGGCACAGTTTTTCATCGTGTCATCAATAACTTCATGATTCAGGGCGGTGGATTCGAGGCCGGCATGAAACAAAAAGAGACTCACGCTCCTATTGAAAACGAAGCTGATAATGGCCTTAAAAATAATCGCTACACGCTGGCAATGGCGCGTACCAGCGACCCACACTCAGCCACAGCGCAGTTTTTCATCAATGTTTCAGACAACGACTTCCTGAACTTTACCGCCCCTACCAGCAACGGCTGGGGCTACGCCGTATTTGGCGAGGTCATTGAAGGTACTGAAGTCGTCGACAAGATCAAAAACGTCAGCACTGGAAACAAAGGCTTCCATCAAGACGTGCCCGTCGAAGATGTCATCATTGAAAAAGCCGTTGTTGTCGAATAAGCTTGAACTAACCGGTACTGTCTGGTTGGCCTCGGATATTCATCTGGGGCCGGGCACACCAAAAACCTGGGCACAATTTTCTGCGTTTCTTCAGCGCGCCGGCAACGAGGCCGACGCCTTGATTATCGGCGGTGATTTATTCGATGCCTGGGTCGGTGACGACGTCGCCCTGAACGCCCCTTCCGAGTGGCTGGTCAACGTATTGAATCAGTTGGCCGACACCGGCCGAAAAACGCAGTTGTATATTGCACGGGGTAACCGCGACTTCCTGATCGGCCGGCAATTGTGTAACCGCATTCACGCAACACTATTGCCTGAGCCGGCCTTTATTCAAACCGATTTTGGACCCATTCTTTTCACTCACGGCGATGAGCTTTGCACAGACGACAAGTCTTATCAACGCTTTCGAAGCGTCGTGCGCAACCAGACCGTTCAGAAATTATTCTTTTCGTTGGGTATGCCGTTGCGTGAACGCATCGCGCGCATGGCACGCCAACGCAGCATGCGGGCCAATAAAACGAAGCGCGCCGAAATTATGGACGTTAACGCTGTCGCCGTAAAAGATATGTTCATGAACTACAATATAAAAACATTGGTTCACGGCCACACACACCGCCCGGCTGTTCGCGTATTCGACCTGGGTCAAAGCGGTGTCCTTCGACATGTTGTTTTACCCGACTGGGACTACGACCACAGCGAAAGCCCCCGAGGAGGCTGGTTGCACATTACAGCCGATACATTGAAGCTGATTAGTACAACCAACCACGACTTTCCGATATTCGAACGCCCCTGATATTTATTCGGCGATCAGTTTTATTGATCAGCCACCCAGGCTTAACCAGAGCAACACCACGATTCCCAACGCGATGCGATACCAGGCAAACGGGCGATAGGTGTGTTTGGCGATAAATAACAGCAACGCTTTAACCAACACCAGCGCGCTAAAGAATGCTGCTACGAACCCAATTAAAATTGCACTGGTTTGTTCGCCCGACAACGCCGACCCGTGTCGGTATAAATCGTAAACTGTGGCGCCCAACATGGTTGGAATTGCCAGAAAGAACGAAAATTCGGTAGCTGTTTTACGCTCGATACCTGCCAGCATCCCGCCGATAATGGTCGCCCCTGAACGCGATGTTCCCGGAACCATTGCGATACATTGCGCGCACCCCACCGCCAGCGCCTGCTTCCACGAAATCTCTTCCAGCGCCTGGGTTGAACGACGCTTGTCCGTGCCGCCGTCAGACAACGACGCTGAATCAGTAAATTTTGCGAACTGTGGCTTGCGCTCAACCCACAGCATAATGAGCCCACCCAGTATCAGGGTGACGACAAAAATACCGGGGTGATGAAACAGCATTTTGATGTATTGAATCGCCAGCGCCCCAATAATCGCCGCCGGCAAAAACGCAATGATCAGGTTCCGGGCAAACGCTACTTCAGTGCGTTCACGCCGATAAGTACCCCAGATCAATTGCCAAATCCGACGACGAAAAATCCACACGACCGCCAAAATCGAGCCGAACTGGATCACGACTTCGAACACTTTTGCATCACCTGAATCGAAACCGATCCATTCACCAATTAATAATAAATGCGCCGTGCTGGAAACCGGTATGAATTCGGTAAACCCTTCAACCACTCCCAGAATCAAAGCCTTCAGCAGATACCACGTATGTTCCGTCATATGTACGACCTATCTTCCTTCACTATGCTACGAAGCCTCGGGTACGGTATCGCCATCGGGCATAACAGGAGATCGCTCAACCAGAACCGTCGCAATCCGCCGCCCTTCAAGACGCAATACTTTAAAAGTAAACCTGGCATGCGGTCGCTCAAGCTCGCAAGCATCGCCCGGTGCCGGCAAATGGCCAAAGCGCCCCAATAAGTAACCGGCCAATGTTGAATAACCCTCTTCATCATTAACCAAACCATCGGTTGCCAATACTTGTTCCAGATGGTGAATATCGGCGGCACCATCAACTTTCCAGCGGTTCTCATCTTCCTGAATAATATCGGGTGATTCGTCTTCGTCGGGGAATTCACCGGCAATTGCCTCGAACACATCGATAGGTGTCACCACCCCTTCAATTGTGCCGAACTCGTCGGTAACCAAAACCAATTGCCCCCGCGAACGTTTAAGTGTTTCCATGAGTCGTAATGCACCAATGGACTCATGCACAATCAGCGGATCACGCAGGCGCGACAACTTTACATTGCCCGACGTCAGAATATCGGTAAGCAACTCTTTCGCCCGCCCGATGCCGATTACCTCATCGAGAGAACCCCGACACACCGGGAAAAAGCTATGCGGCGTTTTAATAATTTGCTGCCGGATATCATCGGGGGAATCATCAAGATTGATCCACGACACATCGTTGCGCGGCGTCATGATGGAATGGATATTGCGATCAGCCAGTGTCAATACGCCACTGACCATGTTGCGCTCTTCCTCACCAAAAACCTGGGCGGCCGCCGGTGCAGCTTTGTCTGTTTGCGGTTGCTCGGGCCCGATTAACGGCTTGCGCCCCAGCATGCGCATAATGCCTTCTGCTGTACGCTCACGCATAGGTCGGTGCTGCTCTTCTTTCTTTCGATTCCGCCGGGCAACCTGGTTCAAGGCTTCAATAAGAACCGAGAACCCGATGGCCGCATACAAATACCCTTTAGGAACATGAAAGCCAAACCCTTCAATAACCAGGGAAAAACCAATCATGAGCAAAAAGCCCAGGCATAACACCACGACCGTTGGATGCGCATTTACAAATTTGGTCAGCGGCTTGGAGGCAAACAACATAACCCCAATAGCAAACACCACTGCGACCATCATTACCGACAACTGCTCGACCATCCCCACTGCGGTAATGACAGCGTCGATTGAAAAGACGGCATCCAGAATAATAATTTGAGTAACGATCAGCCCGAAGCTGGCATGCAAGCGTGCGCCGGATGCGTGTTGGGCACGGCCCTCAATACGCTCGTGCAGCTCCAGTGTGCCCTTGAACAGCAGAAAAAACCCGCCCAGAATCAGAATGAGATCACGACCGGAAAAATCAACGGGCCCCAGCGAAAACAACGGCTGGGTCAGCTTGATCATCCAGGACATAAGCGTCAGCAAAGCCAGGCGCATGATCAACGCCAAAGACAAACCCATGATTCGGGCACGATCTTGCTGATGAGGAGGTAATTTATCGACCAGAATGGCGATGAAAATCAGGTTGTCGATACCCAGAACAACTTCCAGGACGATCAAGGTCGCTAACCCGACCCAAGCCGCGGGGTCACCCAGCCACTCGAAACCAAATGTTTCCATTAGTTGCGTCCCCGCATTAATTTACTTGGCATTCAAATGTGCCAGCATTTGCGTAAAAATTTTGGGGCTGCCGGCAATAACGCTGCCGGTTTCATACCAGTTTTGCTCACCGTCAAAATCGCCTATCAGCCCGCCGGCCTCCAGAATCATCAGCCCGCCGGCAGCGAGGTCCCAGCGTTTGAGATTCTTGCCGCAAAACCCGTCGATGCGGCCACTGGCCACATAAGCAAGATCAAGCACCGATGCACCCATGCGACGCACGCTGGCGCAGCCCGATAACAGATTGGCCCAGCGGGAGTCGGGCGACACCCCACCGCCTGAATCGGGAACATACGCGCTCAACATGGCGTCGTGATAACGCGTTAAGCCCGATACCCGAATGCGACGGTCATTTAAAAATGCACCGCCGCCACGACTGGCGGTAAACAACTCATTTCGACTGGGGTCATAAATAACTGCCTGAACGACTTGCCCCCGGTGCGCCAAAGCAATTGAAACAGCATAGACCGGATAACCATGGATAAAATTGCTCGTGCCGTCGAGGGGGTCGATAATCCATTGATATTCAGGGACACCGTTAACGGTGTTTCCCGCTTCGTGCAGGCCCGACTCTTCGCACAAGAAACCATGTTCAGGGTAGGCAGTGCGCAGCAAGTCAATAACGGCCTCTTCAACGCTTTTGTCTACTTCCGTGACATAATCTTTAGGCCCCTTACGTGCCACGTGCAAACGCTCGAGGTCCAGGCTGGCGCGGTTGATAATTGCGCCGGCGCGGCGTGCCGCCTTAATGGCGGTGTTAAGCATGGGGTGCATAAAATTCCGTTTTTAATAACAAATCTGTGTTGGCTACAAGCGCATTTTAGCTGGCTATTTTAAATGACTTCGCTTTTATCACCGAAATGACCATCTTGTTTTCCCGTATACGCTTTATTATGGTGCAGCCCAGCCACCCCGGAAATGTGGGTGCAGCCGCCCGAGCCATTAAAACCATGGGCTTTACCGACCTGTGTCTGGTTAATCCAGAACACGACAACGTCACCCGCCACCCTGATGCCATTGCACTGGCCAGCGGTGCAGGTGACGTCCTTGAACAGGCCGACATTGTTCCCAACCTGGAAACCGCCCTTGCCCCCCTTACCATGGCATTTGCCATGACCGCCCGCGAGCGCGTATTGGGGCCACCCGTGTGTGATATTCGTGAAGCCGCCATCTTAAGCCAAAGCCATGTGTCCACCCATCCCGAAGGGCGAGTGGGCATTGTATTGGGTACCGAGAGATCAGGCCTGACTAATGAACACATCGCGCAATGTCAGCGCATTTGTCATATTCCCGCGAATCCGGCATACAGCTCATTGAATGTTGCTCAAGCGCTGCAGTTGGCCGCTTGGGAATTACGTTATGCACTCAGTAACATGCCTTGCGCAACCGAAACAATTGATTCGCCTACGCGTATCAAGCATGTTCAAAACGGTCATGACGAAACGCATTCCGCCGACCCTGAAGCAGGCGACGCATTGGCCTCACAAGCCAAAATCAACGCACTTCTAAAGCATTGGCAAGAAGCCTTGATCCAAATTCAGTTTCTGAACCCGGCTTACCCAAAAAAGCTGATCCCGCGCATGCATCACCTATTTGGTCGCAACCAGATGACCAACGACGAAGTCGATATGATGCGCGGCGTTTGCACTGCAATGGTCAAAGCGGCCAACGGGCAACTGCGAAAAAACTAACCTGTAGACCGAAGCGGCATATGCCATTACTTAACCGGGCGTGATGGCGGAAGCTCAACACCCGCATCACGCAACACTTCTTGTGCTCGTCTGTTCATATCGTTTTGCAGATCAAACCAATTACCGGCCTCCGCCCAGGCGCGAACTGTTACCACCATGGCATGGTCGCGGTACTCCGTTACCATCACCATCGGGGCCGGGTCCTCGAGCGACAACTCATGTTGCTTGGCCATGTTAACCAACTCGGCCATCGCGCGGTTGACGTCCTCACCATAAGGGATGAATACCGAGGCCTGTGCCCGCCGTGTTTGATGACGGCTAAGATTTAAAATAGCGCTACCCCAAATATTGCTGTTGGGCACCATAATAAATGTACCGTCGTACTGCTTGAAACGGGTCATAAACAGCCCGACTTCATCAACCATCCCATCCACCGTTCCCACAACCGACACAAAGTCACCGGCCCGGAACGGGCGCAACGCCAACAACATGATACCTGCGGCGATATTCTGCAATGTCCCCTGCAACGACAAAGCAATGGCCAAACCCGCTGCACCAAGTACCGCAATAATACTTGCCGTTTGAACGCCCAGCCGTGCGAGCACCGCAACCAATACCACAACGCGAATCGCCCAGATAGTCACGGTGTAGGCAATCGGCACAATGGTCGGGTCGATACGCACTGAACGGGTGGCCAGGCGCCGCACTACATTCCCGACCCAACTGGAAATCAGCCAGCCAACAATCAAAATAACCAAGGCGATTACCAAATCGAACGCCATTGCCGTAAACCCCGCGGCAACCCAATCAATTAGCGTCTGTAAATCGGTCATAACTTCCTTTACGATTAATTGTTAATCACACTGAAAACGTATCAGCCTATTCGGTCGAACTTATCCACTGAAACTGTGGACAACACAATGGAAAACTATTTAACTACATCAAATTATCATTACAGAACAATGGCCTGCAAATAGCGCACACAAATTATCCTATAGTGAAAACAGCAACGATGCTTTAGGCCACCGCCACCAAACGATTCAGCGTTTCAGGTTCATCGAGCAGCGACTGACTGGTTGACTGATGGACAATTTGTCCGCGATCCAGAACAATCGCGTCTTGAGTAAGCCCTAATGCCAAACGGGCGTGCTGCTCCACCACAATCACCGTTAGCCCGGTTTCATGCACCAGCCGCCGAATCACGCCCAGCAGCTCCTGCACAATAATTGGTGCCAGCCCTTCCATCGGTTCATCGAGCAGCAGCAGACGCGGATTCACCATCAGCGCGCGTGCGATAGCCAACATTTGCTGCTCACCTCCAGACAACTGGTTACCCATATTGGCGCGGCGCTCCTCCAGCCGGGGAAATAATTTATACACTTTGGCCACATCCCATTGGCCCGGACGCGCAACAACCGTTAAATGCTCTTCCACGGTTAACGATGGGTACATATGACGCTCTTGCGGCACCCAACCCATACCGGCAGCGGCACGCTGATGCGTAGGAACACGAGAAACATCACGCCCGTCCCAATGAATGGAACCACTGTGCAACTGCGTTAAACCCAGCAAGGTCAGCAACAAGGTGGATTTACCCACCCCGTTTCGTCCCAGCAAAGCCAGGCTGCCACCCTCTTTCAATGAAAAGGAAATATCTTCCAGCACAACCGCTTCGCCATACCCGGCACAAACGCGGTCAACTGTCAGGATGTCCTGCGATGTGTTACTCATGTTCGGCCTCCCCCAAATACACTTCCTTCACCCGATCATCTGCGGCGATTTCATCCGGGCTGCCTTCGGTTAATACCTTGCCACCTACTAACACCGTAATACGTTCAGCGAATCGGAACACCAGGCTCATATCGTGCTCAATAAACACAATCGTGACATCGCGGGGAAGCTGGGAAATCACTTCAAAAAGCTCCTGACTTTCCGCCTGCGGGATGCCGGCCGCCGGTTCGTCCAGAAGCAAAACTTTGGGGCGCGTGGCCAAAGCCAAGGCAATCTCGACCAGACGCTGCTTACCGTAAGGTAAATTGCGCGTGCGAGTATTCATTTCCGGCGCCAGGCGCAGCGTTTCCAGCAACGCGACCGCCTCGTCGATTAACACCGTTTGCTTTTCAACCGTTTTGTACCACTGCTTGTGCAAGCCCTCACGCTCACTGATCGCCAGCACAACTGACTCCAACACGGTTAAACCGGCAAACAGCGTGTTAATTTGGAAGGTGCGCGTCATACCCAGCTTAACCCGTTCGTGTTGGGGCAAATGGGTAATATCGCGATCGCCCAGGAACACCTTGCCTCGCGTAGGCTGCAATGCCCCGGTGAGCATATTAATGTAGGTGGTTTTACCGGCACCGTTGGGGCCGATTAGCGCGTGACGCGCGCCCGGCTTGAACGACAAGGTCACATCGCTGTTAGCCTGAAACGTCCCCCAAATTTTGGTCAAACCCTCAGTACGCAGAGTTGTATCCTGGCTCATGACGCCCCCTTTTCTGCAGCGCGGTTGCGCCAACGTTCAAGCACCCGGTCAACCGAACCCAGAATCCCGCCGCTGCCCATCATCACAATCACCACCAGCAACAGGCCGATCCAGAATTGCCAATAAACCGGGTTAATGTCGGAAATATAGTGATGGGCAAACATGAACACCACCGCCCCAATCATGGCACCGTAAAGGCGGCCCGCTCCCCCCAAGACCAGAATAATTAAGAGGTCGGCTGAACGAATAAACCCGAGTGAGTCGAGCCCCACAAATTGCGTGGTTTGCGCCAGCAACGCACCTGCAACGCCGGCCATCCCCGCACTGATGGTGTAAATAGCCACCAAGCGCTTGTCGACGTTGGCGCCAATGGCCGGCATGCGTTTGGCCCCTTCCCGAATACCAATCAGGCTTAAACCAAAGGTCGAGCTAACCAGGCGACGCGCGAACAAAAACATAATGAACAACACCGCCAAACTATAAAAGTAGCCCGTTTTACCGTAAAGATCGATTTCAAAAATGCCGAATAGCGGCCAGGTGGCGATACCCCACAAACCATCAGCGCCACCGGTGAAGTCGGTTGCTTTATTGGCCACTTCGTACAACATTAAACCGATACCCAACGTGACCATCAGTTGGGTCAACTCATGCCCGCGCACCACCAGGAAACTCGTGATGTAGCCCAGAATAGCGGCCAACACTGCGGCAATGAGCAACGCGCTAAACGGCTCGCCCCATCCGTGCGTTGACAACAAGCCCGACGTATAGGCTCCCAACCCGAAAAACGCCGCATGACCGAGCGACACAATACCGGCATAACCCAGAATCAGGTCCAGCGACAAAGCAAACAGCGCCAGAATCATCATCTGACTGATCAGGACAAGATTGGTCGGAAACAGAAAATAAGCGACAAACGGCAGAATCCAGAACAGGTATTCAAGTTTGTGCCAACGGTCGTTAGGCACGCGCGGCGCGGGCAAACGATCGACAATGGATAGTGATTGCAAGCTCATGCGCGCCTCGTGATTAAACCGTTAGGGAAAAACAGCAGCAGAATAACCATAAGGACATAGATCACAAATGCCCCAATTTCCGGTACATAGTATTTGCCCGCCACATCAAAAATACCCAGCACAATCGCGGCCACCAGCGGCCCGCGAATCGTGCCGGCACCGCCCACCGCCACCACAATCAGGAAATACACCATCCACTTTAGGGGAAAGGTGGGATCCAGGCCCAGCACATCGATTCCCAACACACCACCCAGGCCGGCCAGGCCCGAGCCCAGCGCGAAGGTTAGGCTGAAAACCCGATTCACATTAATGCCCAAGCCTTTTGAGGCCTGCTGATTATCGACAGACGCCCGTATTTGTGCGCCAAATCGCGTACGCTCGATAATCAGGCCCAGGGCAATAGTGACCAGAACCACCACCCCGATCAGAAACAAACGATATACCCCGAAGCCAATATCGAACACCCGGAACTGCCCACGCAACCAGTCAGGCAGGTTCACCGGTTGAATCGTTGGCCCCCAGAAAAAAGTGAAGGTGGCTATCACCATGAACACCAGACCAATCGAGAACAAAACCTGGTCAAGCGGGTCGGCCTCGTACAGCCGCTGATAAAGCGTGCGCTCCAGAATAAAACCGGCCAGCGCCGCAGCCAGAAACGCAAGGGGCAATGTAGCCAGAAAAGGCACGCCCAGGCGTGTCATCAGTTCAACGCTGACATAGCCGCCCAGCATGGCGAACGCCCCGTGGGCCAGGTTCACAAAGTTCATCAGACCCATCGTGACCGACAGACCCACACTAATCAGAAACAGCAGCGCCCCGAAGGCGACACCGTCGAATACCACACCGATTAAATTGCCCAGCATTTCGGCCTCCAGCGTGTTGCACACGACACAAAGCCGTAATTTGATAAATTCCAGGACATTGTTGTCTCCGATTTTTGTTTTAAAACACTTAAGTTCATTTCAAAAAATGACACTACCCCAACATTGTTCCAAAAAAACGCCGCATAAGCGGCGTTTTTCTGCAAAAGATGGGGGAACCCCTTATAAATCCAATACCAACACGGAGGATTTCGACCGTGAGCAGCAAGGCGTCATTTGATCATTAGCCGCATGCTCGGCATCGGTAAGGTACAAATCCCGATGTTCAGGCTCACCCTCGAGCACACGAACCAGACAAGTACCGCAAACCCCTTCCTCACACGAAACAGGAACGAAAACGTCGTTCTCATCAAGTACCTGAGTAATTGACTTATCGGCCGGCACTGTAAATGTTTGCCCGGTACTGGCAATCTTCACCTCGAAGGATTCATCGCCGCTTGTATCGACCTCGGCGGCACCAAAATACTCGAGATGAACCTGATCAGTTGCCCAACCTTTTGCTTTGGCGGTATTAACAACGTAGTCGATAAAACCAGTTGGACCACACACATAAATATGCGTTCCTGCTTGCGGCTGGGCGATGATTTCTTCCAGCTTGAGCTTCTGCGCATCATCTCCATTATCGAAATGAAACTGCACCCGATCCGCAAAAGCCGACGACTCGATATCGCCTTTGAACGCCATGCGTTCAGGGGATCGTGCGCAATAATGCATTTCAAAATCAGCATTAATGGCGCCTAGCCGCCTGGCCATACACAAAATGGGCGTGACACCGATACCGCCCGCAAACAAAAGGGAGCGTTGCGATTTCACTAACGGAAAATGATTCTTCGGTTCACTGATTTGCAACACATCGCCCACATTCACTTTGTCGTGAATTGCAGTGGAACCGCCGCGGGATTCGGGATCGCGCAGTACCCCGATGACATACCGATGCTGCTCACCGGAATCATTCAGCAAGGAATATTGACGGGTCAGGCCGCCGGGAACATTGACGTCGATGTGAGCGCCCGCACTGAACGAAGGCAAGGTTTTACCATCGGTGCTGGCCAGTTCAAGACTGACAATGTCTTCAGCTTCCTGGGTTTTATTGACGACTTTAACGGAAAGTTGACTCATTCAATCATCTACTAAGTTGGTTTGACCCACTGGGTGCGGGCGTGAAAAAACCTTCAGCCCGCACCATGGGTGACCATCAGGCTGAAGCCGTAGCGTTTTCTTCCTGCTCTGCCTTGACCAAACGATCAATGACACGCCTAGATTGTACGCCACCTGCATCAATATTGAGCATCAGCAGACGACGCTCGGGATGATCGTCGAGATTTCGCTGCTGCGCTTCAAGCACACTAAGGTCTTGTGTGAAGATTTCGCCTTGGCGTACTTTGGTCCGTTCCGTCAATTCGGCGTCGTCGGCCTTGAAGTTACGCGCCATACCCCAGAAATACCAATGACTGTTCTCTGTTTCGGGCGTAATAAAACCAACCACAATGGCGCGCGCACGATCTTTGGGGTCTGCGTCCATGCCCCCTTTTCCGGTTAACGCCACGCCAACGTCGATAAGAACATGGCTGGGAGGCGAAAAACGGGAGATCTGCCACCGATCAACCACTGCGGATTCGTCGATACCATTGGCCCGCATGCCCGCTTTCCAGAAAGGAGGCGCGGTAATTTCATTCATGTAGCGACTGGTCACAACCTTGTCGCCCTCGGCTGTGGTATCCGGGGGGGACTCATCGATTTCATCCTGGCCGATGCTGTCGGCATGAACATACGCTTCGTGTGTGAGATCCATGAGGTTGTCAATCATGAGGCGATAGTCACAATTCACATGAAACATATCACCACCATAGGCCCACTCATCACTCACCGCCCAATCCAGGTGAGGAATAAGCGATTCATCTGCTTTTTCGGGGTTGCCCGGCCATACCCAAATAAATCCGTATTTTTCGACGACGGGGTAATTTTTAATACAGGGAAAACCGCCGACGCGCTGCATAGGCATGGCAACAGTTTTACCGTCGCAACCCATGACCAGACCATGGTAGCCACAAACCAGGTTTCCGTTCTCGACAAACCCAAGGGACAGCGCAGCACCACGATGAGGACAAAAATCTTCCACCGCGGCAACTTTTCCTTCAACGCCCCGGTAAAAAGCAATCCGTTCGCCGCAAATCTGACGGCCCAGGGGCTTGCCATCGATTTCGTTGGGCATACAGGCAACATACCACGTGTTTTTGATAAACATACCGGCCTCGCTGAGTAATAAAGTAAGAGAGCGTCTAAGTTCGTTTTGCCAGACGTTCAGTGCACTGAATCTGAAATTATTTTACGCTCTCGCCCCGGACATGCAACGCGGGTTTACCCTAGTTTTTCAACTCCTTTTTCAACCTCGCCCCTGGACGGCGCCGTTTTAGCGGGAACAAAGGGCGCACGGCTCTGCATGTTATTGATATGAACCAGCTTTTGCAAAAGGGTCATGAACTGCGCCTCTTCTTGTTGACTGAAACCATCGAAAAGACGATTATGCAAACGGTCGATTCCACCCACCGTTTGCTGCAGCAAGGCTTCACCCTGTTCAGTTAGAAACAACTTACGCTGGCGACGATTGTTCGGATCGAGATCGCGCGTGAGCAATTTCTTTTCAGCCAGGCGGCCGGCCACGCTGGCAGCCGTTGACGTATCCATGGCAACCAACCCCGCCAATGACACCTGATCGATGCCGGGAAACGCTTTCAAAGTTCGCAAAATAGCGTACTGAACCGGCGTCACCATCTCGCCCAATTCATCGTGAAAAATTGAAGCGGATATTTGATGGGCACGCCGCAAAAGGTGGCCGGGTTGGGCATAAAGCTCGGCAAGATGTAGATCGGATGACACGTGACTCATGACTTTGAATACTAAGTGACGAAAGTTAGTTGAGAATGGTACTTGATAAGCAGGTTAAATGCAGAAATTTGGTACGACTGCCTACAGCGGATTACTTGCCGCGCAGACGGCGCAAGTTCAGCTCACTCACTCTTTCGCGAATAATCCCGGCCAAAGTTCGCATGGCGGGCGTGCGCAAATGTCCACGCAGCCAAATCAGACCGGGGGTACGAACGGGTGTAGGGCTTTGTAATGGAATGACGCGGGCATCGTCCAAACCCACAGCATATTCAGACACAATCGCCGCCGCATTACTCATATTCACGAACTCGAGCATGGGTGCAATCGCATTCATTTCGGCAACAACAATCGGCTGCGCATTCGCCATCGAGAAACAATCTTCCAACAATGCGCGGGTGGCATACGATGGCGGCACCAAAACAATTCGCTGACCATGTAGTTCTGCCATACGCACAAAACGGCGGTTGGCAAACAGATGAGATTTGCCGACTACCAGACGCATCTCTTCGTTGTACAGAGGCTCGAATAACAAACCACTTATTTTTTCAGGCCGATACGTAATACCAAAATCCAGGCGCCCCGCCTGCAACTCGGCTGCTACCTGATCGCCGGAATACTCCATGACTTTTACGCATACTGACGGGTGACGCTCAAGGAACAATGCCAGGCTTTGCGGCAAAATGCGCATGTTGAACGTATGGGTGGCACCCACACGAACCTCACCACCCAACTCACCCGATGTATCGCGCAGGGTTTTAACGCCCTCTTCGACCTCCTGCAACGCCCTCTGGGCATACTCCAGGAAAGCCTCTCCACGCTCGGTCATGATTACGCGTTTTCCAATCCGTTCAAAGAGCTTGCACGACAACTCGTCTTCAAGTTGCTTGATTTGGTGTGACAGCGTCGACTGGGTCACATGGACTTTTTCTGCTGCTTGGGTAAAACTGAGTTGCTCTGCCAACGCAACGAAATAGCGTAAATGTCTTAACTCCATTGAACTCCCCCGGCATCCATCGCACAACCATCACACAAATAACACTTCCATCGACAACATCGATAGTTATTGAATGGAAAACTTCATTTTTATTCATGCAAGGCCGAAAGTAAACTTGTTTCACGCACTATCCGTGCCGACGTTTTCAAAGATTCAAACAAAGGTCAAATGCAGTAATGAAAATGCCGAACAAAGGCATATCAATAAATTAAACGCATCCCGGAGGAGACACCTATGACCACACGACGTCAATTCAATAAACTGGCTGCCATGGGCACACTAGGCCTTGCCGCCCCCACTATTCTTTCCAGCAAGGCGTTCGCAGCCGACAAGCCAATCAAAATCGGTGCCAGCGTTTCCCTGACCGGTCCACTGGCCAGTACACGTGCCGGCGAAATCGGTTATCAACTTTGGCGCGACGACGTCAACGCCGCAGGTGGATTACTGGGACGCAAAGTCGAATTTGTTATTTACGACGACCAAAGCAGCGCATCAAATGTACCCGCCATTTATTCAAAGCTTGTTGATGTCGACAAAGTCGATGTCCTGATCTCTCCGTACGGCGCCAACCTTTCGGCGCCACTTATGCCATTTATAAAGCAACGCAACCTGTTTATGGTGGGGATGTTCGCCCTGGCCGGCAATGACCGTGCTCGCTCCAACAAGTACTTTCATGCCTGCCCTTGGGGGCCTGACTCTATGCTGGGCTGGGCACGCGGCTTCTTTGATATTGCCAAGTCCATTAACGCCAAGCGTATCGCCATCATCAATTCCGACCTGGAGTTTTCCTCCAGCGCCGCGCAAGGTGGCGCGCAGGTAGCCAAAGAATACGGCATGGAAGTGGTCATGAACCAAAGCTATCCGCCCAACACAAGTGACTTCTCGGCCATTTTGCGCAACATCAACAACGTCGCTCCCGATGCCGTCTTTGTCTGCTCCTACCCAGCTGACAGCGCCGCCATCATCCGGGGTGTGAAGGAAATTGGTATCAACGATAGCGTACAGATATTCGGCGGCTCAATGATCGGGCCACAGTACGGATCTTTGCTGGGCTCTCTGGGCGAAGATCTCAACGGTCTGGTCAATATCACCACGTTTGTTCCAGAACCCACTTTGCAATCACCCGGCATTGAAAGCTTCTTCAAACGCTACACACCCATTGCAATTGAACAAAAACTGGATCCTCTTGGTTTTTACATCCCGCCCTTTTACTACGTTGCAGGCCAAATTATTGAAGCCGGTGTTAAAGGGTCGGAATCCGTTGATATTGAAAAAATGGCGCAATATCTTCATGCCAACCCCATTGACACGATTGTCGGCAAAGTGGCGTTCAACGACATCGGCGACTGGACAAAACGGCGTACACTCATGATCCAGATCCAGAATGTCAAAGGCAACGACATCAACCAGTTCCGAGAGCCTGGCAAACAAGTCATTCTCGATCCCGCGGAACTGAAATCAGGCAATCTCATTACACCGTACAACGCGGCACGTAAAGCTTCATAATTTTTCTCGTTTCTTCAATCTAACCTTTCAGCCGGGCCATTCGCTTTTGCGATCGGCCCGGCCAGGTGGCGTAGTATGACCTCATCCCTGGATATCTTCCTGAATGCAATTTCCACCGGCGTTGTACTGGGTAGCATCTATGCCTCCATCGCTCTGGGGCTGGCCATCACCTTCGGCATTTTGCACATCCCCAACGTCGCTCACCCGGCTCTGGTCATTGTGGGTGCTTATTTTGTTTATCTTGTAGGCCAATGGGGCATTAGCCCCATTCCCGCCGCCCTCATCGGTTTACCCGTTTTTTATGTGCTGGGCATGGCGCTTTACAGTTTTTATTCGCGCACCTTCGAACGCAAGGGGCAAGCGAATGTGCTGCAAAGTCTTACATTGTTTTTCGGCCTTTCACTGGTTATTGAAATTGCAATCGCCTTGTTTTTTGGCTCGGAATTGAAATCAGTTGATGCAGACTATGTTGGGTCAAGTCTGGTTCTGGGGCCAATCACTATGCCGTATCGACTCCTTGTGCCCGCATTGTTCGCGCCCATCATGATTAGCGCATTATGGTTGTATTTCAACCGCACCCATTCCGGTACGGCGATTCGCGCGGTCGCCCACGACGATCGCGCATTATCAATATCGGGTATTAACCCCACCTGGATCAAACGTCATGCATTCGGTATTGCCACTGCCACAGCCGTCATAGGCGGCGCCGCGCTCATTATTATGGGGCCGGTCGAACCCTTCGCAGGCCGTTTTCAAATCGGGCGTGTATTTGCCATTGTGGTGTTGGCCGGCATGGGATCCATACCCGGCACATTGGTTGTCGCCATCATGATCGGCATTGCCGAATCTTTCGTTTCCGCTTATTTAACCCCCTCGTGGTCCCCCGGGGTTGCTTTTGCCATTCTGCTTCTGGCGCTGGGTCTGCGTCCGCAGGGTCTTTTTGGAGCTGCCCGATGAAACGCAACAATCTCATTTTCGCCTTGGGCGCTATTCTGATTCTGCTTGCCGGCTTTTTCGCGCCTTCAATCGTCACGAATCCGTTCTACTTCTTTGCGGGTTATGTCATTGTCCAATACATCGTTATCGCCACCGGATGGAATGTGCTTGGCGGTTACGCCGGTTATATCAATTTCGGTGCGGCTGCCTTTTTCGGCAGTGGCGTCTATTTATCGGCTTTTCTCTTCAACGCATTTGGTTTGCCGCTTTGGGTCGGCATTATTGGTGCTGCGGCTTTAGGGGCCATTCTGGGCCTTGCCATGGGTTACCTGACACTTCAAATTCAAGGCGTTTATTTCGCCATTGCCACGCTTGGACTGGTCATTGTGCTTGAAACCATTGTCCATAACTTACCCGGTTTGGGTGGCGCGCGCGGCATGGCTGTTTATGGACCCGCCCCACCGGAATGGTCCGGAGGGCCGGTACAGTATGTCTTTTTCGTCATACTCATCATCGCTGTTGCCTGTGTTGCCCTGGCTCGCTGGATTGAACACTCCTGGATCGGTCGAGGCCTACGTGCAGTTCGGGCCAGTGAAGACGCCGCCGAATGCTCCGGCGTTCCCACGCTTAAACTTAAGCTGATGGCATGCAGTATTAGTGGCGCCATGCTTGCCGCTGCCGGCGCGCCCTACCCCTTCTACACGAACTTTGTCGAGCCAGTTACCGCGTTCAGCCTGCTCATTGGCCTGAACGCCATTGCCATGCCCCTGATTGGTGGCACACGAAGCTGGGCGGGTCCCATCATCGGCGCAATCATTCTTGCCTCCGCACAACAAATCGCAACCGTCACCATTTCCTCGGAACTGAACATTTTGTTCGTCGGCGTCGTGCTCATTGCTTTTGTTGCGTTAGCGCCGAACGGTCTACTTGGCCTGGCCAAACGAAAATCTGCGGGAACTGCACAATGACAACGGCACTGTCACTTCGAAACATAGAAAAATCATTTGGCGTTTTCAAAGCGCTCGGGCCGGTTGACCTCGACCTCAACCCTAACGAAAGGCTGGGCATCATCGGCCCGAACGGCGCCGGCAAAACAACCTTAATTAACTGCATAACGGGTGTATTGAAACCAGACAACGGTACCGTTCACTTTATGGGTAAGGACATCAGCCATCTTCTTCCCCACGAGCGCGCGCGGTTGGGAATCGCCCGAAGCTTTCAGATTCCCCGGCCCTTTATTGGTATGTCAGTGCTTGAAAACCTGCTTGTCCCACTCGACTACAAGCATAACGTCCACAACAAAGAACAGCGCGCGCTTGAACTGTTGCAATCAGTTGGTTTGCACACCCGCGCCCAAGACCCGTCGGGGTCTTTATCGCAACTTGAACTCAGAAAGTTGGAACTGGCCAGAGCGCTGGCCAGTGACCCCAAGGTTCTTATTGCCGACGAGGCCATGGCGGGCCTGTCGGATACCGAAATTGATGAAGTGCTGGACATTCTCATGAGGCTGAATGAATCGGGGGTCGCCATTATTATGATTGAACACATCATGCACGCCGTCATGCGATTCTCTCAACGTGTGGTGTGTTTCGATACCGGCCAATTAATTGCCGCGGGAACCGCCAACGAAATTGCAAATAACGAAACCGTTCAAAAGGTGTATTTCGGTGAACAGACTCATCATTGAAAACTTGCATGCCGGCTACGGCGCCGTACCTGTTTTACACGATGTCTCTCTTGAGGTTAAGGAGGCCGAACTTGTGGCATTGCTGGGGACCAACGGTAACGGGAAAAGCACCCTACTCAATTGCATTCTGGGGTTTGTTAAGCCCACAAAAGGCCGCATTTTGCTTGAGTGGGACGGCAAAACGACCTCGCTTACCGAGCTGGCACCTTTTCAGATCGTCCGACAGGGTTTGTCGATAGTGCCTGAAGGGCGACGCCTGGTCCCTAACCTTACAGTTGAAGACAACCTCAAACTGGCGGGAAGCAACCCAACAGTTCGCCGCCGCCTGGAAGAGAACCTGAACTTCTGTTATTCAACCTTTCCCGTCTTGAAAGAGCGACGCCGCCAGTTGGCGGGCAGCATGAGCGGCGGCCAGCAACAAATTCTTGCGATTGCCCGCTGCCTGATGACCTCGCCCAAAATCATTGTAATTGACGAGCCATCTGTTGGTTTGGCACCCATTATTGTCGGACAGGTGATTGAAACCATTAAAACCCTGCAACAAAACACCAACTTAACTATCTTGATGGCTGAGCAAAGCTTTTTTCAGGCCATTAGTGTTGCCTCACGGGCCTACGCTCTGGCGCATGGACGCATCACGCGCCACTACGATGACGCAAGTGCAATTGACCACGATGATCTGCGGCGGGCGATGCTGGGGGCCGCTTAACTATAAACCGCTTGGCTTTTGAGCCAAACGTTCGCGTAAAGGTGCAACAATCTGTGCATTATGCTCTCCCAGAGTCGGGGGCGGGACAACGCTTTGCTCACGTTGACCGTTAAACGTCAGAGGCGTGCGTACCGTTTGAAATACTCCCATCTGCTCGTGGCGCCCTTCCACAAGAATGCCCAGGTGCTGTGCCTGCGGGTCATTCAGCGCCTCGCTGGTGTCATACATGGGTGCATGCGGCACATCTTCCGCCTCCAACCGGCGACACCACTCCGGACGGTCTTGCGTCGCAAAAATATCCGATAACACCTGAATCAGCGCCTCCTGGTTTTCAATACGGGCGTTTCGATCGCAAAACCGCGGATCGTCGAACAAGTTCTCGCGCTGAATGGCGCGTGCCAGCCCCTGCCAGAACTTCTCCGGAGACGACATGTGTAGGGCAATCCATTTTCCATCGCCACATTTCATTACGTAAGACTGCGAAACACTCGGACGACTGTAAGGGCCCATAACCTCGCCGGCAGAGTAATAATGCGTGAACGCATCCAAATTGAAATGGCACATGGCCTCAAGCATCGACACCTCGACCAACGCACCCTCACCCGTGCGACTGCGATCGAACAGCGCACCCATGATACCCATTGCCGCATAGAAACCGGTCACTGCGTCGGCAATCGCCGGCCCCACAACACGCGGATTCTCGGGATTAATGAGCAGACCCAAAAACGCGCTCGCGGCCTGCGCAACAGAGTCGTAGGCAGGCCGGTTCGCAGCGGGCCCGGTTTGACCGAACCCACTTATTGCGCAGTACACTAGTTTCGGGTTTAGCGCACGCAACCGAGATTCCCCCACATTCAGGCGGTCTGCCGCACCAGGTCGAAAATTCTGGATATAAACATCAGCACTAAGAACCAACTCATCAAGCACCGCCAAATCTTCCGGCTGTTTCGTGTTCAAAGTGATGCTTTTTTTATTGCGGTTATACGTTTGGAAATGAGGGCTGTACAACCCTCCCTTGAACGCCCTGAATGGATCGCCATTACCGGGCTGCTCAACTTTAATCACTTCCGCACCCATGTCCGCCAAAAGCATTCCTGCGGCCGGCCCGGTAATAAACGTTCCTTGATCCAGGACACGAATTCCTTCCAAAACTTTTTTCATTTTGATAGCTCCAGATAAAAGAAGCCCCTGGCCACACAAATAAGGCCATGCGTTGTTAAATGCGATGCATCGGGAAATGCTGCGTACTGATTACTCTGATGGAACAAAGCCGGGAGGCGCTTCCCCTTCGTACACCACTTCGCGTGTGGCCTGATAAGAAAGCGCGAAACCAATGGGTTTTTCAGCCTCCTCGACCAAATGACCAATCAGACCCGCCGTGCGCGCAAGAATGGGCACTCCTTTCAAGCCAACCAACGGAAAGCCAATACCAAGCAATACAGCGGGAATGGCTGCCGACACGTTTAGCATGAGATGTTTGCCGACAATATCGGGAATCACTTTTTCAGCGGCCTCGGCTATCGCGATGTAGGTTGTGTCCGCTCCCGCCTGAGCGGCTACATTGAAAAGCGCACTCACACGTGGATCGCGCTTCTTGTGTAAAGGGTGCCCATAACCCGGCAACGGGCGGCGTGCCTGGCGATATTCCCCAACGACTTGCCTGGCCGCTTCGGTGTAGTCGGTATTGCCGGCGGCGCGATCACGGATTTCTTCCAGGAAATAACCGCAACTCTCCGACGCGCCCAAAATCACGGAGCCACAGCCCAGGATTCCAGCCGCGACCGCACCTTGCAAGGCATCAGGGGCCGCAGCATATGTCATACGACTGGCCTGGACACTTGGTACCAAACCATGCTCGGCAATGGCCACCAGCGTTGCGTTCAGCACTGCCGACTGCGTGGCGTCCGGCATTTTCCCTGTAACCAGCAAATGGAAATAATCACCGAACGACACCCGGCCAACCAGCTCTTCCGTGAGATTTTTACCGCGAACCACGATTGTGTCTGGATTCGACGTACAAATAGCGGTGCGCGGTGTAGTTTCCTTACCAATTTTCATGAGCGAGCCTGATGTAAAGATGTCTGGGGTATTAAGAACTACGCTTTCACCGCCTCAAGCGGCGCAAGCTGGAAGTGGTACTCACAGGTATAGAAAGGAACGTCAACCTTTTCACCCGTAGGCGCAACGCCCGGTTCATGCCGCACGAAATCAACAATCAAGCCCTCTTTCACGCCGAACACCGTATCGGAATCAAGATAAGGCGAGTCTGAAGGGAACAGATGCGTAACAATGGTTTTATGTCCCGGCGCCCGCACAATGAAATGCGTATGCCCAGGGCGGTTGGGATGACGCCCCATGGCACGCAACATGTCACCAACAGGACCGTCGTCGGGAACGGGATAATAAAACGGTTTGATGGAACGGAACCAATACTTGCCATCGTTCCCGGTAGTGAACGTAGCACGGCACAGCATTTCATCGCTGCCAAGCTGCATGTCGTAATTGCCTTCCCCATCACCCGACCAGACATCAAGCTCAACGCCTTCTATTGGCGAACCATTTAACGATGTGACCTGGCCGGAGAAAAAACAAGGCTCTCCTTTAATCCCTTTTGCAATGTCGCTGCCCATGGGCAGGCGCGGTGCACCCTCCCAGTAATACGGCCCCAACACGGTTTGTTCGGTTGCACCCTCGGGCAAGCGATGGTTGATTGCGTCCACCAGAATAGAAACGCCCAAAGTATCCGACAACAAAATAAACTCTTGCCGTTTGTCGGTAGTAATTTGCCCGGTTTTAGTAAGAAACTGAATCGCGGCCATCCATTCTTCTTCAGTTAGTTGAACGTCACGGATAAAATCATGCAAATGGCGAATCAACGAAACCATTACTGTGCCAAATCGCTCGTTTTCCGGTTGCATTCTGTCGAGAACGTCTTGCGTAATGCTAAATTCCCGTGACGCCATCACTGTCTCCCTGAATGAATAATGCGTTTTTCGCTCAAGCCGCTTAGCTGCGGCTATTGTGAGAACAGTTTACCGTTCGCACCTCATGAATAAAAATGAAGTTTTCGATTAAAAATCAATCGACACCATCGATAAATGACCAGGTAGCTTAGAATGGCTTCTTGCGCGAAACGCAATTCAGCCAACCCTATTGAACACAACACATAGCGCTATTGAATGAGCAATATTGAGCACGCTTCGCACACCCCTATGATGCAGCAATACCTGCGTCTTAAAGAAGAGGCCGGACAACATCTTCTGTTCTACCGCATGGGCGACTTCTATGAAATGTTCTATGAAGATGCCGAGCGCGCAGCGCGCCTGCTGAGCCTGACCCTGACCAAGCGCGGCACCTCGAACGGCGCACCCATTCCCATGGCGGGCGTACCTTTCCACTCAATGGAAGGCTATCTGGCACGTTTGGTCGCTTTGGGCGAGTCGGTGGCCATTTGCGAACAAATCGGCGACCCGGCCGCAAGCAAAGGGCCGGTCGAACGCAAAATTGTACGTATTGTGACACCGGGAACCCTTACTGATGAAGCCCTGCTGCCGGCCAAAAGCGACCGGCTCATTGCCGCCGCCTGGGTATTGCGACAGCGACGCACCGAAACTGCGGGTATTGCCTGGATGAACCTGGCCAATGGAAGTTTTTGCGTGACCCAGTGCGAGCCCGACATGCTGGACACCGAATTGCATCGGATTGCCCCGGCCGAACTGGTTTGCCCCGAAAGCCAACGGATTAACCTGCTGGAAGGCGTTGCGATCAGCACCCTGCCCGATTGGCATTTCGACAGCGACAATGCACGCAATACCCTGCAGAATCACTTCGACATCGACTCTTTGAGCAGCTTCGACCTGTCGGACTGGCCGGCCGGAACGTGCGCGGCCGGTGCCCTGCTTTACTACGTTCAACGCACCCAAAGTCAGGCACTGCCACACATTCAAACCTTGCGCACCGACCGGTCAAGTCAATACGTTGTGCTGGATCCGGTGACCCGTAAAAACCTGGAAATTACGCAAACGCTGGCCGGGGAGGCATCGCCCACCCTGTTCTCGATTCTTGACCATTGCCAAACGCCCATGGGCAGCCGCCTGCTGCGCCATTGGCTGCATCATCCGTTGCGCGACAACAGCGAGGTCGCCCAGCGCCAGCGCCTTGTGCAGTGTTTTTTATTACCGAATGAACATGAGGACCCCTGGAATGCATCGCCGGCGCTGGACGCATTGCGCCAACAACTGAACGCGCTGCCCGACATTGAACGCATTGCCACGCGCATTGCACTACGCTCGGTACGGCCACGCGAACTGGCCAGCCTGCGCGACGCACTGGATACCTTGCCGGGCCTTGTTGAACTGCTTACCACGCGATTCGACCCGGACCCAACCATTGAAATGCACGCACAGGCCCTCACACTGCCCGGTGCCCTGCCCAACCTGCTGCACAACGCCATCGCGCAGGAACCGGCGCTGCTGGTCAGGGATGGTGGTGTATTGGCCAATGGCTACGATGAAGAGTTGGACACGCTGCGCACGCTGGCCACAGACAGCGGCGACTATCTGATGCAGCTTGAGGCGCGCGAGCGCGAGCGCACCGGCATTACCAACTTGAAAGTGGAATACAACCGCGTACACGGCTTTTTCATCGAAGTCAGCAAGGGGCAAACAGACAAGGTACCCGCCGATTACCGGCGCCGCCAAACACTGAAGAATGCCGAACGCTATATCACGCCCGAATTGAAAACCTGGGAAGATAAAGTGTTGTCGGCCAAAGATCGCAGCCTGGCGCGTGAAAAGCAATTATTCGAAGCACTGCTCGACGAGTTGGCCGGCAGCACGAAGGCCCTGTCTTTGTGCGCTTCCAACCTGGCGCAAATCGACGCGTTGGCGGCGTTGGCCGAACATGCCCGCAACAATGACTGGGTTGCCCCGGTGCTCACCGACGATCACGAAATCATCATTGAACAAGGCCGCCACCCGGTGGTGGAACGCAGCATCGAGCAATTCACACCCAACGATTGCACGTTGAACAGCGACCGAAGCATGCTGATGATTACGGGCCCCAATATGGGGGGTAAGTCAACCTACATGCGTCAGATCGCGCTGATTGCCCTGCTGGCGCGAACCGGCAGTTTCGTCCCGGCCGAGTCAGCCCGCATTGGACAAATCGATAGGATCTTCACGCGCATCGGCGCCGCAGACGATCTGGCCGGTGGTCGCTCCACCTTCATGATGGAAATGACCGAAGCAGCCGCCATTCTGGCGGCAAGCACGCCGGCCAGCCTGGTGCTGATGGATGAAATCGGCAGGGGTACCTCAACGTACGACGGGCTGGCCCTGGCCTGGGCGATTGCCCACCGCTTATTAACCCACAACCACGCGCTTACGCTGTTTGCCACACACTACTTCGAAATGACACGGCTGACCGACACGTTGCCTGCAGCGCATAATGTCCACTTGGCTGCCGCAGAATCCGGCACGGGCATCGTCTTCCTGCACGAGGTACGACCCGGGCCGGCCAGCCGCAGTTACGGTATTCAGGTTGCGCAGCGCGCCGGCATTCCGCCTGCCGTGATTCGTCATGCCGGGAAAACGCTGGCGCAATTGGAAAAAAGCAGCGGCCATACGCCCCAACTAGATTTATTCAGCGCCCCGGTCGGCAGCGCCGAACCGGACACCATCGACCCATCGATTGATGCCGCCTTAACGCTGTATGAGCATCTCAGCGGCATCGATCCCGACAACCTGACGCCCAAAGAGGCGTTGGAAACGCTTTATCGGCTCAGAAAAGACATTTCCTGAAAAACACATGATTGATATCCATACTCCCTGCGCGCTGTTAGGTGGCCTGACGCCACACGAATTCATGCGCGACTACTGGCAACGAAAGCCCCTGCTCATCCGGCAGGCTTTGCCGAATTTCCGTCCAACGCTCAGCATCAACGACATTCGGCAACTCGTACGCCGCGAAGAGGTGGAGTCGCGGCTGATCTGGAAAGACCAGCACGGCTGGCAGATGAAGCAAGGGCCGCTGCATCGCCTGCCCTCGCAAAAGCGACATGATTGGACCGTTCTGGCCCAGAACGTAGATGCTCACGACGACGCGGTGGCCGCTTTAATGCATCAATTCCGCTTCATTCCCGACGCACGGCTGGATGACGTCATGATCAGCATCGCCGGCGACGGCGGCGGCGTGGGGCCGCATTTCGACAGCTACGATGTTTTTCTCCTCCAAGGCGTAGGCAAACGACGCTGGCAAATCAGCCAACAAAAAAATTTAAGGCTTGAGCCCGATTTACCACTGAAAATACTGTCACACTTCGAGCCGGAGCAAACGTGGGTGCTGGAACCAGGCGACATGCTTTATTTGCCCCCGCATATTGCCCACGACGGTGTCGCTGAAGGAAATTGCATGACACTGTCCATTGGCTTCAGGGCGCCCACTCAGGCAGCACTGGCTTGCGGGCTACTGGAAGCGGCAAGTGACCAGATTATGGCACGGCTGGGAAACACCAGTGGTCTGTATGGAGACCCTCCTTTACCAGGTCCCAAACTGAATGGAACTTACAAGGACAAAGGCGCTGCTGCCACGTCGGCTCCCGCCCAAATACCCGATGCTCTTATTAAAGAAACACTGGCCGTTGCCGAGAAAATTCAATTTAATGAAGCGCTCGCAGGACGTTTCCTGGGTCAATGGCTCAGCGAACCCTCAAGAGCCGCCGCTTTTGAAACCAATCTGGACGGCGATATCGATTTATTCGATGATCCACCCGCAACCGGCACCCTGGTGTTGGATCGGTGCACCCGCCTTCTGTACAGGGGCTCATCTGCGTTCATTAACGGTGAAGTCGCTGCGATAAAAGCGAGCACTCCAATCAAGACGCTGGCTGATCAACGCCGACTAGACTGCAGTGCACTAAAAAAAATGAGCCCCGACGTACGGGACTCATTACAAGCTTGGCTGGAAGACGGTTGGCTTCATTACCAACCATAAACCGGCACTGTTGCTAGCGCATTTCTTCAGCCAAAACGGTAATAATCCGCTTGGCGGTATCGGAGTTATCGAGCTGGCCGTCGGCGGTTAACACACGAACAACCGAGTCGGAGCCTTCGCCCCTTACGTTAATGCGATACTGCGCTGCCTCAGCAGTGCCTTTGCTTCCAAACAAACGACCGAAGAAACCAGGCTGCTCAATTTTCTCGCCCGTGTCGGTGTCAAGGTAACGAATATAGTACTCACCGGCGGAACGGTCACGGTCGTCGACATAGAAACCAGCCGAATCAATTGCCACACCGACACGACGCCACGCACGGTCGAACGACTCGTTAATGGTAAGTTGAGCAGTTCCAGGTGCGGCCTGATCAACCACCGGCGTTAAATTGACCTCTTCGGCCTGCTGCAACTTGCGACGGGCCTCTTCCATGTCGGTGCCAAGGAACACCATAAGACGCGCCAGCATTGCCGCATTCAGACTGGGGTCTTCTTTACCTTCGATCCATTTCCAACCGGTATTGTCAATCGTACCGGTTTCCACCATCTTCTGATGGCTGATATAAACCTCGGTTTTTCCATTCACCCGCTCCAGACGCGTACGGAACCGTTCGCGTTCACCGCTGTCGGCCACTTGCTCGAAAATGAAACTGAACGCCCCTTGAATCAAACCTTGAGGCAATTTGGCCCGATTCTCGGCCCAATCGGTTTCAATGAGCCCGGCTTGAGGGTCTTGAATGTGGATCGTGAACCCCTCGTTGCCCCAGAACTCGACTACCTCGGGATACACCTGCTCGGCCGGACGGTCGACCACCAGCCAACGTAAATCGCCGTCACGGCGAATTTCAACATCGTCGACACTAGGTAGTACGACGTCACGACCACCTGCAGCGGCTTGTTGTTGTTGCGACTGGGCATACTGACTAAACGTTGCCGAACCCTCAGGGGCACGATAGCGCGCATCGCGGTTTGCCTGGGTTAGATCGGGAGGAATGCTGAGCGGATCGCCCGCAACAGAACTTTTGTAATCAACGGCGTCTTCAGCACCCAAATATTGATTGATTTGCGAGCAGCCGGATAAAACCACAAGGCCTAACCCTATGGCCAGACCGGAATAACGTTTGGAGAGGCGAATATTTGACATTTAAATAAGACCTGCTTCTTTCAAAGAGAGGCGCACCACGTTGTGATACTGCTCGTTCAAGGGAGTTAAGGGCAAGCGATAACCCGCCTGGCAGAACCCCATTTCAGCCAGGGCCCACTTCACGGGTATCGGGTTCGCTTCGATAAACAGAATTTTGTTCAATTGAGCCAACTGGCCATTCAAACGGCGTACCGCAGGAACATCGCCGTTAAGTGCCGCTGCGCACAGCTGATGCATGAGCTTGGGAGCAACATTGGCCGTAACCGAAACATTACCCTTCCCCCCCATGAGAATCAGCGCCGCCGCCGTTGCATCGTCGCCGCTGAAAACCTGGAAATTATCTGGTTTGTAATGCAATAACCAGGCGCCGCGACCGATATCACCGGTAGCATCCTTCAAACCAATAATTCCCGGAATTTGCGCCAGACGCAACACGGTGTCATTCGACATGTCGGCCACTGTTCTGCCGGGCACGTTGTAAAGAATGGTGGGGAGCTCAACTTTTTCGGCAATCGTGCGGAAATGCTGGTACATCCCTTCTTGCGACGGCTTGTTGTAATAAGGCGCAACCGACAGCCCTGCTTTGGCTCCCGCTTTAAACGCATACTCCGACAACTCGATCGCCTCACTGGTGGAGTTGCCTCCCACCCCGGCAATGATTGGAATGCGTCCGGCAGCGTGTTCGACGGCTACGCGAATCAGCTCGGCATGCTCATCCATGCTTACCGTAGGTGATTCACCGGATGTGCCCACCACTACAAGCGCATCCGTGCCTTCCTGAACATGCCAGTCGATAAGTTTGCGATAGGCGTCGAAATCGAGTGCGCCATCGGGGAGCATTGGCGTAACCAACGCCACCATACTTCCCTGAAACTCAGGCATCACAGAATCGGTACTTATCATGATGGGGTAATTCTCCGAGAACTCACCAAAGGGGGTGAGAAGGCCCTAAATAACATTAACTCGCAAGTTTAACGGATATAGGCCAAAACCGTTAATCGTTAAGGTAGTTTTACTACAGAAACCACCTGACAATACCCTGGCCCACCATAAGCAGCGGCCGCAAAAGCGTCCAAAGAACGCCCGTTAACATTAAAACGATAATAATCATCAAGCCATAGGGCTCAATACGCGCATATTGATACGCTGCCTTCCCAGGCAACAAACTGAACACAATCCGCCCACCGTCCAACGGTGGCAGGGGCAACAGGTTCAACGCCATAAGAATGAGGTTCACCTGAATACCCGCGATGGCCATTCGCACCCAAAAGTCGGTTGGGGTTGCCCCAAACTCCATGAGAAAGCGCAGCGATAACGCCCACAAGATCGCCATGACCATATTGGAACCCGGCCCGGCCAGCGCTACCCACAACATGTCTCTTTTGGGGTTACGTAAACGCGACCAGTCGACCGGCACCGGCTTGGCCCAGCCGAATAGCAGCCCCGCCCCACCCATTAGTTTGGTGCTAAACAACAAAACCAACGGCACAACAATGGTACCTATAGGGTCGATGTGACGCACCGGGTTTAAACTGATGCGCCCCATTTGATAAGCTGTTGGATCGCCAAACATGCGCGCCACATAGCCGTGCGCCGCCTCGTGCAACGTAATACCGAAGAGCACCGGTAAAGCGTAAACCGTAATGGTTTGAATAATGGATTCCATACTTGACCTACTTCTAAGAAAACGATTCCGTGGGGTTCAATCCAGACCCAGCGCGGCCAGATCCCCCTGCCCGCGACGGACAATTTCGGGTTCGCTTCCAGTCAGGTCAATTACTGTGGTGGGTTCAAAGGGGCATGCGCCGCCGTCGATGACGGCTGCCAGTTGATGCCCATAGCGTTGAGCAATTTCGTCGGCGTCATTAAGAGGATGCGCTTCACCCTCGGGGATCAGCGTTGTGGACATCAATGGCGAACCCATGGTTTCCAGAAGGTCGAGCGCAACCTGGTTATTGGGAATACGGATACCAATGGTTTTGCGTGAGGGGTGGGAAACCCGACGCGGCACCTCACGTGTTGCCTCGAGAATGAAGGTCCATGGACCCGGCGTTGCCATTTTCAGAAAACGATATTGGCGGTTATCAACACGCGCAAAATGCCCTATTTCAGCCAGGTCGCGACATAGAACGGTTAAATGATGACGGGCATCAAGGCCACGAATGCGGCGCAGTGAGTCGGCAGCGGCTTTGTCATCCAGATGCGCAACAACGGCATAACTGGAGTCCGTTGGAATTGCCACCAGCCCACCTTGGTCAATAAGTTGACACGCCTGTTTTAAAAGGCGCGGCTGCGGATTCTGGGGATGAACGGTAAATAATTGGGTCATTCAATCTACTTTTGTTAACGATTACCTGACGGTGACTTGTTATTTAACGGTTAGAGCAGCCAATCGAGCGGAAGTTTCGACATCAGCCAAACCGCCGACCGGGAAAATACATTTGTTTCCGGCTCTGATTCGTAAGCTATCGGTGGGTCGTTGCTGTGATCGCGCCAAATCAAGTTGCCGGCGGGATCAAGCCCCACCTGATAACTGGACTGCGCCAACGCATCTTGTACATTGTCCCACACCTGACTCACCATTTCCGGACTCTCGATGACCAAGCCCATTTCGGTGTTCAGACGAGCCGAACGAGGGTCAAAGTTAAAAGAACCCACAAAAAGATGGGAAGAGTCGACTGCAAATGTTTTGGCATGCAGGCTGGAGGCCGAAGAACTGCCGGAAAACGCCGGCCGGCCGACTTGTCCCACCGAATAAGCAGGTTTCATTTCGAAAAGGGTCACCCCCGCATTTAACAATGCTTTGCGCCATTTTGCGTAACCCGAGTGAACGACGGCAACATCGGTTGCAGCCAAGGAGTTGGTAAGAATGCGAACCTCTACCCCCCTATCAGCCAACTGCGTAAAAAACTGCGTACCGTTCGAAGTGGGCACTAAATACGGTGACACCACCATCAGGCGCTCGTGTGGTGTACCTAACAACTGCGGCAAGGCATCGATTACCAGTTTCCCTGGCTGCGCCAAACCTAACGCTTTTTTGGGGTCATCACTCACCAAATGAACCGGCGCCCAGTGAAACACTAAAGAACCGTTCTGAATTGCATCGACTAACGACTGCTCAGAAACCAATTCATGATAGGCGCGCCCCACTTCCAGGCGGCGTACTTCATTGGCACGCTCGGTAATCGAAACCTTTTCCGCAGGCGCCGACATAACCTGCCATACCGGATAAGAGGACTCGCTGGACCAGTATTTATCGAAATCGTCGGTAACTTCCTTTGCCACGGGCCCCACGGCCAAGACATCGAGATCAACAAATAATGTTTCCTGCCCAAGCTCAAAATACGCGTCACCAATATTACGCCCGCCCAAAATAGACGCGGCGTTATCGACGGTTAAAGACTTATTATGCATGCGCCGGTTCAAGCGCTTGAAGTCGGTTAGATACGACCAGAAACGAAAGTCTCGATGCACGAACGGGTTAAATAAACGAACCTGAATATTTTCATGCTGGTCGACCCCCCATAACAGCGCATCCATACCCTTTGTATTGTTGTCGTCCAGCAACAAGCGTACCGCCACGCCCCTATCCGCCGCCCGTTTCAGAGCATCGAACATCAGCAAACCCGCAACATCGTCATTCCAAATGTAATACTGAACATCGATTGAGCGCTGCGCCGCATTAATAAGCCCCAGCCGCGCTGCCAGCGCCTCGCGCCCGTCCGGCAACAAAGCAACACCCGACTGCCCCGCATTCGCTTGCTTTAGTGGCGCCAAAGTGCGGGCAAGCTCACTGACGGTACTTACGTTGGGTTCAGCCACCTCGGCGGATTCATGCGCCGGTGCAGACAGGCGGCTGCATGCCGCCAGACCCATACACATGAATACCAGTAACAGATATCTAAGAAATGTTGCCACGGCGCTTATATTGCAAAAAAGAATGCAAACAGAATACCGCAAGCGGTGGTAATGAAAAACAAAAAAACCCTGCCGTTCTTGAAACCGGCAGGGTTTTGATATTCTTGGGGTGACCGATGGGGCTCGAACCCACGACAACCGGAATCACAATCCGGGACTCTACCAACTGAGCTACGGTCACCATTGGTGTTAACTGGTGTCGCAAAAAACACTAAATGCGTGCTGCGAAGAATCAAGATTCTAACATGAAATTCGAACCTATATTGCCAACTTATATATACTTCGCCTGTGCAGTACGGAAAGTTCAAACAAGCTTTTTCAGCGCACACCCGAAACCTCAGGTGATACCGACGATTAATGACTGCTATTGATACCCTGCTCTCTGCATACTGGCCTCATATTGCGTTTTTTACCAGTCTTTGTATTGGTGCTATTGCGGCCGTTCACGCCGCCATGACGAAAACCGATGTGCGCGCTGCCATTGGTTGGGTCGGCGTTATTCTGCTTTCGCCATTTTTTGGCGCACTGTTCTACATTATTGCGGGCATCAACCGGGTGCGCAAAGACCAGATTTCCCAGCAACGCGATGCCGCTTTGAAAGAGTATGGTGCCTCAACCACCCAAACCATCACAAGCGTCTCGCAGTATTCCGCCCCGCAGTTCGAATCGCTTAAAACCCTTGGCGACACAATCGGCCACTTTCCGCTTTTAATTGGGAATCGGGCCACTATGCTGCAAAGCGGAGACGAAACCTACCCGGCGATGCTTAAGGCCATTGAGCAGGCGCGCCACAGTATTGTGCTGCAAAGCTACATCTTCGATCACGATAGTGAAGGCATGAAGCTGGCAGAAGCGCTGGAACGGGCGCAAAATCGCGGGGTACAAATCCGGGTGCTTATTGATGCGGTAGGTTCCAAATACTCGCGCCCGCCCATGATTCGCACGTTGCGCAAAAAGAAAATTCCTTGTGCACTGTTCATGACCAACCCGCTGGGCATGCGGATGCCTTATGCCAATTTGCGTAGCCACCGCAAAATTCTGGTGGTGGATGGCGAAATTGGCTTCACCGGTGGCATGAATATTCGCGCAGGGTTTGTGAAGGCCATTGCCGGTAGCAAGGCCACCCGTGACACACATTTCTGTTTTGAGGGCCCCATTGTGGCCCAGTTAATGGCTGTTTTCGCGCACGATTGGCGTTTCACCACCCGGGAGATACTGCCGGTTGACGAATGGTGCAGCAAACAATGGGCTACCACGAACGGCTCAGTGCCGGCGCGCGGCATTCGTTCGGGCCCCGACCGCAACATTGGCAGCAATCACAGCATGCTGCTTGGGGCGTTTGCCGTAGCCCAAAGTCATATTCGTATCCAATCGCCCTATTTTCTGCCCGACATTACTTTGCTTGGTGCCATTGCCACGGCCGCGCGGCGCGGAATTCAGGTCGATATCGTTTTACCGGGCGAAAATAACTTGCGTCTGGTCAGTTATGCCATGATGGCCCAGATCGATCAGGTTATTAAAAGTGGGTGCCGTGTCTGGCTTAATCAAGACACATTCAACCATTCGAAACTTATCACGGTCGATAATGCCTGGTCTTATATTGGATCATCCAATATCGACCCGCGCAGTCTTCGGTTGAATTTCGAGCTTGATGTGGAAATGTACGATCGCAACCTCGCCCAACAGATATCCGCGCAAATCGACCATGAAATTAACCACGCACAACGGCTAACGCTTGATCAGCTTCAAGCCATCCCCTTCGTGAAAAAGCTGCGCAATAAAATTATCTGGCTGGCGTCACCCTACCTTTAGGCAACCGATATCCAGATAACCCGCCGCCAATTTCGCGCTGGGTTCGTTAAAGCGCGGGATACAGCCAAGACATGGCGCAGCTAACGCGTCACGCAAGGTTTGAATATTTTCGTCGCGATAAGGCATCGCCGGATCAACGGTATTGGCCACCCAGCCGGCAAGCATAAGTCCGCGCGAGCGAATCGCTTCTGCTGTTAACAAGGCATGGCTAATGCAGCCTAATCGCAACCCAACCACCATCACAATCGGCAAACCCAACGCCACCGCAACATCGGCCATATTTGTTTCAGACGAAAGCGGCACGCAAAAACCGCCGACCCCTTCCACAATGATTGTATCGGCGCGTTGCGCGGCAGCTTTATAAGCCTGCTGGATCACATCGACACGCATGACTACGCCATTTTTTTGTGCGGCAATATGGGGGGCAATAGGCTCATCCCACAGGTATGGCGTCATTTCATTTTCAGGAAGGGCCACATTCGCTTGCGCGCGCAGCAATTCAATATCTTCGTTAACGCGAACACCGTTGTGTAATGTAACGCCTGCGGCAACTGGCTTCATGGCGGCAACCCGCAGCCCGGCCTGCCCAAAGGAGTACAACAAAGCCGACGAAACCAGCGTTTTACCGATTTCGGTGTCCGTTCCCGTTACGAAGAAAGCGTATTTTGAAATAGACACAATCAACTACCCCTATGTTGCATATTCTTGTTCAGCTTGAACCACCGCACGGGCCAGGCGAGTGACCTCATTGCGCGTATGTGCAGCAGAAAGGGTGATCCGCAAACGTGCGGTATCGGCAGGAACAGTGGGAGGCCGAATGGCGGGCACCCACAGGCCTTGATTCCAAAGAAACGAGCCCACTTGAGACGCCAATTCATTCCCCCCGATAATAACCGGCTGAATCGCCGTATCGGATGCCGGTGCCTGCCACTTCTGCAAATGCAAATATTGTTTAAGAGTCGCCTGATGCGCCGCCAAAGCCGCCCGTCGCTGCCGCCCCTGTGCTCCTGTGATCAAATCAAGACTGGTTTGCAACGCATGCGCCAAAGCGGGAGCCGCCGCAGTCGTGTAAATATAGGAACGCGCTTGTTGCACAATCCACTCAACAAGTTGCTCGTGTGCCACCACAAACGCGCCGGATACCCCGGCGGCCTTGCCCAACGTTCCCATGTAGATCAAGTTGGCGTATTGCAAAGACAACGCTTCAAGCACCCCTAACCCGTGCTCTCCCAACACGCCAAACCCATGCGCATCATCGACCACCAGAATGGCATCGTACTGCCCACATAACTCCGCCAGTTCCCGCAAAGGAGCAAGATTGCCGTCCATGCTGAATACGCTGTCTGTTACAACCACCCGCATCGCCGCCGGCGTCTCGGACAACAACTGCCCCAGATGGGTAACATCAGCGTGCTCATAAATACATGTTGTGGCACGCGCCAGCTTTAAACCGTCGATAATCGACGCATGGTTTAAACGCTCGGAGAAAAAAACCGTTTCTTGTTCCAGACGTGCCAGAGACGTTATCACGGCAAGGTTCGCCATATAGCCGGTAGACAAATACAAGGCACGGGGAGAGTCAAAATAAGGTGAGTACAGTTGCGCCAGACGCGCTTCGAGCAGGGCATGCGCCTGTGAATGACCACTGATTAAATGAGATGCGCCACTTCCCGCCCCGTACCGCTGCGCGCCCTCTTGCAACGCTGCAATGATCTCGGGGTGCGAAGCCAGCCCAAGATAATCATTGCTGCAAAACGCCAGTACGTCGCGCTCATTCACACGAACCTTAGGGCCGCAGGCCGCCTCGACCTGACGCAACCGGCGACGCAAGCCTTGCTGATCCAACGCCGCCAGGCGCTGTGCAATACGAGTCGACAGATCCATTATCTTTAACTTAATACCTGATGCAAAACGGCATGTACGCCATTTGCCAAAAACGCAATTTCCGTATCACTCAAGATATACGGCGGCATAAGGTACACCGTTGTGCCTATCGGCCTGATCAATAAACCGTTTAACAAGGCTGCCGAGAAAAACTGCCGTGAAAACTGCGAAGCCGCCACCGGATCGTCGAACTCGACGTCGAAGGCCCAGATCATTCCCTGCCGGCGGAAATGCTTCACCCGAGGATGCGCTTTAACCGGCGCAAGCGCCTGGCTGAGCTGATCGGCTTTAACGAGATTGCCCTGCAAAACATTGTCCTGCTCGAATATATCAAGCGTTGCAAGCGCTGCACGACATGCAAGCGGATTTCCCGTATACGAATGTGAATGCAAAAAGCCCCGCGTTAATTCATCGCTATAAAACGCGCTGTAGATTTCGTTTGTTGTCATCACCAGCGACAAAGGTAAATAGCCCCCGCTAATGCCTTTGGACAGGCAAATATAGTCAGGCCAAATCTCTGCCTGCTCGCAGGCGAAAAACGTTCCCGTACGGCCGCAACCCACCGCGATTTCATCGGCAATTAAATGCACATGATAACGATCACACAGCTTACGCAAACCCGCCAGATAAGACGCTTCATACATGGCCATACCGGTGGCGCATTGCACCAGCGGTTCAACAATAATAGACGCAATCCTGTCGGCTCGCTGCTGGAATAACGCCTCTACTTCATTCAGGGCAGCCTGTACAACGTTACCTTCGGACACAATTTGCCGGGCATCGGGCGACATCACCACGTGCGCCTGCCCCAACAACGGACCATAAGCATCACGAAACAGAGCCACATCAGTTACCGCCAACGCCCCCAGTGTTTCTCCGTGATAACTACCGCGCAAGCATACAAATTCGCGCTTTTCCGGCTGACCTGAGTTACGCCAGAAATGAAAGCTCATCTTGAGTGCAATTTCAACCGCCGAGGCACCATCGGAAGCATAAAAGCAATGGCCCAAATGGTTCCCGGTTAGTGCGCCAAGTCGCTCTGACAAGAGCACGACCGGCTCGTGTGTGAAACCCGCCAGCATGGCATGTTCAAGTTGGTCGAGCTGCTGTTTTAACGCCTGGTTAATGCGCGGATTGGCATGGCCGAAAAGATTCACCCACCATGAGCTGACCGCGTCAAGCAACCGCCGCCCTTCATGGTCGAACAACCAGGCGCCCTGCCCGCGCGCCAGCGACACAAGCGGAATGTCCTCGTGATGCTGCATTTGCGTGCAAGGATGCCAAACACTTTGCAGGCTGCGTTGCACCCAGTCGGGCTGAAACGTTTCAGATGACACGAGTCCCCCGTTATCGGGCATTGATAATTTGAACCACTTCCCGGGCAAACGGTGACTGCGGGTCACCCAACACGTCCAGCACAGTGAAATGATGAGTGTCAGGCACCACGTGATGGTTGGTCACGCACGCACCCCAGCGCTGCATCAAGGCGGCTGACTGCAAATGGAATTGCCCTGTCTCATGTTCGCCAATAATGGTATGCACTTGTGCACCGAGCGGAGCGGGACGCACGGCCGGGCTTAAGGCTTCGGCGCGCTGTTTGTCGAGCGACAATGCGGCGTTGACGCTTGAGGGGATAAGCGGCGGCAGATCAAACACACCACTAATGGGGAATACATGCCGAATCGGAGGCATACCGCGGTTGTCGTCATCATGCGTGACCATCATGCTCACCAAATGCCCACCGGCGGAATGCCCCATCAGGGAAATGCGATTAGGATCAATAGCAAAACGGTCGGCGCGCGCGTGCAACCATTTTACCGAGTCACGTACTTCAGACACCATTTGCTCAATAGGCGCGTCCGGCGCCAAAGAATAGTTGATCACTGCGACGCTGATGCCGGCTTCCACGTAGGGTGCGGCAATAAAGCCGACGTCGGATTTGTCGCCGCTTTGCCAATAACCACCGTGAACGAAAATCAGCAGAGGCGCACGATCGCCCGCCGCTTTATAGAAATCGAGGTTCTGAAGTGGCCGATCGCCATAGGCAATGTCTTGCTCCGGCTGATGCTTTTGAATGACAGCCTTGGTTGTGTTTTGCCAACCTTTCAAGACATCGGGAAAATCGGAAAAGGCTGCCCGCAGGTTGTAGCCCTTTTCACATAGCGCTTCAGGACACTGAACACGCCCTTGGGCAATTCCGTTAAAACTTGACATACACGGGTCTCCGTTGTTTTAGAGTTCATTGTCATTTCAACCCAACAATATAATCCATAACAACGGAGCCGTGCATGCGCAACGGCGCTTACAGCTTGATGCAAACGTTGCGCGGCTCGGTGTAAAACTCGAATGAATGGACACCACCTTCACGACCGATACCCGATTGTTTGGCGCCACCGAATGCCGTACGTAAATCGCGCAGGAACCAGGAATTTACCCAGCAAAGCCCGACTTCGAGTGCAGCACCCATACGATGAGCCCGGCTCACGTCTTGCGTCCAAACGGTGGCTGCCAAGCCGTAAGGCGTATCGTTGGCCATGTTGATCACTTCTTCTTCAGTATCAAATGGCGCGATGTGGCAGCAAGGACCAAAAACCTCTTCCCGAATCACAGCGGAAGTTTCCGGCAAACCTGTCCAGATAGTAGGTTGAACCCAGGATCCATTGGCCAAATCGCCCGGCAAATCCGGTACACCGCCACCGGTGACAATCGTTGCACCATCGTCAGCGGCTTTCTTGTAATACGACAAGACTTTTTCGCGATGTTCTTTCGAGACGAGCGGACCGAAATTCATGCCCTTATCGGTGGGGTTACCCATTTGAAACGCTTCAGCGCGGGCTTTAAGCGCCTGCACAAAACGCTCGAAAATGGGCCGCTCGACATAGACACGCTCGGTGCCAAGGCAGACTTGCCCTGTATTTTCAAATGAAGAACGGGCAATGCCGGCCACCGCCTTGTCGAAGTCAGCATCAGCAAAAACGATACCCGGATTCTTGCCGCCCAACTCAAATGAAACGGGGCGCACACCATTGGCGGCAGCTTTCATAATGGCTTCACCCGTGCGGGTTTCGCCTGTAAATGTAATGCCGTCCACACCCGGGTGTTCAGTTAAAAACTGACCCGCGGAGTCAGGGCCAAACCCGTGGATAACGTTGTAAACACCTTCGGGCACACCCACGGCATTCATGACCTCGCCCAATAACGTGGCGGTAGCAGGTGTTTCCTCTGAGGGTTTCACTACAACGGTGTTGCCACACGCCAATGCCGGGCCTACTTTCCAGGTCATCAGCAACAGTGGCAAGTTCCAAGGGCAAATAACGCCAATCACCCCGCGAGGCGCACGTACGCCATAATTAATGGCGTGGCCGTTGTCGGGCGTGCGCATTGGGAAGCACTCTGTCGGCGCATTCCGCATCAAATCCGCGAACGCCTTGAAGTTGGCCGCACCACGGGGAATATCCAGGTGGCTCGCCAGCGAATGTGGCTTGCCTGTATCGGCAATCTCGGCTTCCAGAAACGTATCGAAACGACGATTGATTTCATCGGCAATAGCCACCAGCATCGAGCCACGCTCTTCCAGCTTCATTTGGCTCCAAGGCCCGCGCAAGGCGGCACGCGCTGCCTTTACCGCAGCATCCACCTCACCGCGTCCTGCTTCATGCACATGGGCAATCACTTTGCCGTTTACGGGGTTGATGTCTTCGAACGTTTTAGATGTCGACACCCACTGCCCATTGATAAAGTTCTTTATTTCATGCATCGATAAACTCCTTGTTTGCTGATCCAATTAAATGACTTCTGTTTCCAAATCTTCAGACCACTCCGGGTCATCGGCCGCCAGATACGCCCACATCCGCTCAAAAATCCGCCCTGCCGATGTGGCACGTAGTTTCGCCTGGCCCGGACTCACAACACCGTCAAGCGATGCCAGACCGGCTGCCCTTAATTGAAGCTCCACGCGCGCTGCGTCTTCCAGATACCACGTTAACGCGACGGCCATGGCCAGATCTTTACCAGCCACCACAGCCCCATTACCCCGCATGACAACGGCAGGACGCACGTCGAGCTGATCCGCCACCCCCTGCGCCTGCCTGTCGGTTCGAACAAGTTGAATGTCGTTCCACAGCGGTACGCCGGGCGAAAAATACGTCCCCATGCCGTGTCGTGGCATGGGCGTGAGGCCTGCAGCCGAAAGTGTCATCACGTCGCGCGGCATACTGCGAACAATGCCGCCGACATCCTTCCTGCGCCGATAAATTTGCTGATGAATCCGCACTTCGCCCAGTACACCGTTGGGTAAATCACCATGAACAGGCACGACGCGCCCCAAATCCTTGCTGGTAATCAGTCCCATGGGTTTGGCCGCGCACACCAGAAAATGCTGCTCGTCGAGCCGCAAACTGCAATGACCATAGGCGTGCACCAAGCCGGCACGGGCCAGCGCGCGCGCCGCCACACGAACCGTGCGTTGTTGCTGCACAGTGGGTTTCGCTGTTCCCGCGAGGCTCATTTGAACTCCGGGATATCGGGGCGCGAACCCCACATGCAAAACGACTCCGGGGTAAATGGAAAATTCCGTGGCCGATAAGTGTCCTCATCTTCGGGCTGGATCAACCTGACACCGGTTGAATATTCGTACACCATGCCATGCGGCCCTTCAAAATATAAAAACATCGCGCCGGAGGTAGGATGACGGCCCGGCCCAAAACGGATCGGAATATTTCGTTCTTTCAATATGTAATAGGCCCGCATGACATCGTCGATGCTCTCTACTTGATGATTAATATGCTGTACGCCCGGGTAAGTGGACGGAAACAAAGCAATTTTGTGATGCACTTCATCAATGCGCAGCAACGGCGCATCGCCGATTCGGTCACTCACACGGGCCCCCATTAACTCGGTCCAGAAGCGCTCATCGCGACGGGCATTCACCGTTCGCAAACCAATGTGGCTAAAACCAGTAATACCCGCATCGCGAGTGGGAAAATAACGACGGCCGCTATGGTGCGGCTCGTACACCAAATCGACACTGTTGCCTGACGGATCTTTAAAGTTGATGAACTCGCGCACACGACGCTGTTCACATTCGGTTGCCGATCCCAGGTGAACCTGAAAGCCCCTGCCTTCAAGGAATTGAGCCGCCGATTGCAACTCTTCCAAGGTATCCACCTCGAAAGCCACTGTATGATCAGCCGGGTCACCCTCAAAATAACAAAGCGTGTGATCCCGGCTATCGGAACGAAAATACACGGATTTGTTTTCACGACTAGCCACTTCCAGCCCTAACAAATCCGTTGAATACTTAACGGCCGCATCCATATCGGACGTTCCAAGCCTGACATAGCGAATATCATGCAAATGAATCACGACGTTGTTCCTTTTACCCGCAATTTAATCGCGTATCGGCACCTGGGTTCAGGTGCCGACGTTTTCTTCAATTACAAAAGAGTAGCCCCTGAAAATATCGAAGTCAAATATTTTTATCGAGATTTTTGTAAAATTATACTGATTAATGCCTTTCCCGGAAAAATAAGATAAACTTGCGCGGTAATTTGCGGTAACCACGTCCGCCTCTTTCTCCTAAGGGATTTTCATGCTCGAGCGCCCTTCGTCTGACTCGTCCGCCGCGCCACCTGATGACGCATCAGGCAATGCCACTTCACCCAAAACACTGGTTAGCGCCGCTTATCAGCGTCTGCGTCGCGACATCATTGAAGGACGACTGGCGCCTGGGGCGAAATTACGGGTAGAACACTTGAAGGATGAGTACGGTGTTGGTGCCGGCACCTTACGCGAAGCACTGGCTTTGCTGGTATCGGACGCACTGGTGGTGGCCCGCGGGCAGCGGGGCTTTCACGTTAAGCCCATTTCAATCGAAGACTTTCACGATATCACTCGGACCCGCATTTTGCTTGAATGCGAAGCCTTGCGTCAGTCGATTGAATTTGGTGACGACGTTTGGGAGGGGCGCGTTGTTGCTGCCTTTCACCGCCTTGACCGCATAGAGCAGCGGTTAGCCAGTTCCCCTCCCGATGATTTCGACGAATGGGAAGACCGCAATCGTGAGTATCATCAAGCCTTAATCAGTGGCTGTCGCTCGCCGTGGATTCGCCATTTTTTAGGTATTTTGTATCAGCAGGCTGAACGCTACCGACGCCTGGTTATCACACGCAAACCCATTCCCCGCGACTTGCACGGAGAGCATCGTGCTATTCTCGACGCCACATTGGCGCACGATAGCGGAGTGGCCTGCAAATTGCTGGCCGAACATATCAGCATGACCTACGAGGCAGTCAAACAACTTCCCGAAACCCTATTCAGTGAGTAAGAATGCCGGTTGTCCTTTTGTTTCAAAGCTGGCCGGCCCTATGTGCGCTCGTCATTCTGATAAGCCTGTTCACGTCACCCACTCTCGCCAACACCGCTAGTACCAGCCAAGAACCCATTTCAGTCGGCGTCGTTGCCGATAACGAGCCTTACTCCAACTTCAGTGCCAATGGTACCGAAGGATTTTCAATTGATGTTCTGAATGAAGTCAGCCGGATCAGTGGGCTGAAATTTGAGTATCGGGTGGGCAGTTGGTCGGACATTTTCGCTGCATTTCAGCGTGGTGAAATCGACGTCGTCGATGAGGTGTCGTGGCGCGAGGATCGTGCCCAGAGCATGTTGTTCACGCGCCCCTACCATATCCGCCAAACGGTCGTCATGCACGATAAACGTCGTCCATTGCCCTCCATCCGTTCACTTGAAGATTTAAAGCCATACCGGGTGGGTTCACTGAAAGACATTTATTACGCTTCTGTTTTACGTAATGCCGGTTTAAACACGGCCGAATACAGCCTGCAATCTGAAATGGTGCAGGCGTTATCGTTTGGTTGGATTGATGCCATTATCGGGCCGGAAATTACATTGAACTACTTCGCCCGACAAAAAGGTTTTGCCAGTTTGGAGATGGCGTCACCAGCACCTTTAAACGGGCAAGACAAAGAAGATTTTCGACTTGCGGTCGCACTAGACCGTCCCGATTTACAGGCCAAACTGGATCACGCTTTGGCGCAAATCAAACCGGAGTGGCTCGAAAAGCTCCGGATACGATGGCAGGAATTTGGGGGGCGTCCTTTAGTATCAACGCAGTTCGAACTTTCGCCATCCGACAAAGCCACGATTCGCCAACAAGGGCCGTTGCGCGTCGGGCTTATGCGCGACTACGCGCCGTTGTCGTTCGACAATGAGGGTAAGGTCCAGGGGTTGACCGTCGATGTGCTGTCCAGAGTGGCAGACCTAACCGGCGTTCGCGTGGTACCGGTTGTCGACCAATGGCACAATCTGATCGAACTGTTTAAACGGGGTGAAATCGATGTCATGGCGAATATTTCCGACCTGCCTGCGCGTCGCAGCTTTTCCCGTTTCACCGCACCCTATCATCATGTATCGGTCGTTGGGTTCAGTCGCTCATCCGATATACGGCTTGAGTCGGCGGCCGATCTGGACGGCCTGACAGTCGGCTACGGCGCGGGTATCTTCTACGAGAAGGCATTGCAACAGGCTATTGGTTCTAATGCCGTTGCGTTTAGCGACCAGGCTTCCATGTTTATTGCCTTGCAAAACGGTCAGGTCGATCTTGTACTGACTGCGCTCGACAATGGAAACCATTGGGTTCGGGAAATGGGCTTGTACAACTTGCATATCGCGGGCGAACTGATGCTCAACGGCGAAACGGTTCGTGAAGACCTGCGTTTCGCCTTTCGTCCCGCCCTTGAGCCCATGGTCCCCGTTTTCAACAAAGCGTTAAGCGCAATTGCGCCCGCGGAAATGCGCGTTATCGAAAACCGTTGGTTAGGTGCCGCAATGAATAATCCGGCAGCGAATAACCCCCTCACATTTACCAAAACTGAACAAGCGTATCTGGAAAGTCGGAACTATAGGTTGACGTTTTGCGCGCATACCGACTGGATGCCGCTGCAGGGAATATCGGAAGACGGAAAACATGAAGGGATGGCCGCGAGTTTGCTGGGCCACCTTGCCAAACGGTTGTCTGTTCAGTTCGATCACCACCCAACAGAGAGCTGGCCTGAAGCCTTGCAAGCACTTGCTGGTGGCCGGTGCGACCTTTTACCCGCGGTACCCGCCAGCAACACCCTGGAAAGCAACCCAAACATTACACTCACCGACGCTTACTACACTTTACCTACGGTCGTTCTAGGTCGTATCGAAACCCCATTTTTTAATTCGATTACCGAACTGCATGGCAAAAGGATCGGCGTTTCAAACCATACTGCGTGGGCTAACGATTTAAGCCTGTCGCATCCAGGTCTGAACCTGCAACCTCATCGCAACGAAAAAGTAGCCATACAAAAAGTACAGGCTGGAGAACTCTACGGCTATATCGGCACACTGGCAAGCACCAACTTTTTGCTGCAAGAGCTGGAAATTAATGACATACGCGTGGTGGGTCGTATTCCTATGGACACGTCTCTTGCCATTGCCATTCACGAAAAAAACACGGTTCTTGTATCGATTCTGGAAAAAACGCTCGCGACCCTTAGTGCGGCAGAGCGTAAGGATATGGAAAAGCGCTGGCTTTCGATATCGCTGGAAGAAAAAGTGGACTACGCACTTTTATGGAAACTTCTGGCCGGCGCACTTATTGTTTTTGCTTTGCTTATATACTGGAATCGCAAACTTCGGCGCTTGAATCGAGAGTTGGCCCGTGCAAACCAAAAACTTGCCGAAATCAGTACCACCGACCAGCTTACCGGCGTGGGCAACCGAACCTATTTTGAAGAAATGTTCGAGGCTCGTTTCGAGGCGTGTCGAAACGCCAATAGGCCGTACCTGGTAGCCATGATCGACGCTGACCACTTTAAACGTGTTAATGACCAATGGGGCCATGAAGCCGGGGATGCGTGCCTCATGCAATTGGCAAACATTTTGAAGTCACATTTCAGTGATTTCGACAGCGAAATCGTGCGTTTTGGTGGTGAGGAATTTGTAATTTTTGCAACAATTACCCACAGCGAACAGGTTGAAGGCAGGCTGGAAAATCTACGCGAAAGGGTGGAAAAAACCACCATCTCGTTCGAAGCCAACCCCATTAAATTAACCATTAGCATTGGTTATTGTTGCGCTACCCCGCAAGCGTCAGACCTGCCGCAACACTGGTTCAGGGCGGCTGACCGCGCACTTTATGACGCGAAAGACGCCGGGCGAAATTGCGTTATAAAGCGACAACCATAAAGCAATTTCGAACTGTGCTTTTTGAAAATGGCGCGTCGTGAGGGTCTCGAACCCCCGACCTCAGGCTTAGAAGGCCCGTGCTCTATCCAGCTGAGCTAACGACGCTTCAAATTACATCAGGCAGGCATTATAAAGTATGCCTGCATCATTTATTTGTCATTTGCCATGAAACTCGACGATTTATGCCGCTCCGGCATCGCAGTGCTGTTTGTCATCATCACGTTTGCCATGGGCGCACACAGCCGGGCCGAAACACCGCCGACACAACGTGTCGTGTATTCCATTGCTCAACAGTCGGCAATACCGGGCCAGACAATTGCACTTGAAGAAACCCGGCTTAACGCCTCGAACCAACCATTGCAATGGCAGCCGGAACACGCTGTTCGTGCTGTGTGGCACTCCAATGGCGGCACTTATGCCGCCCATGCTGTGTTGGACAACCCCGAACAAACCTATATCTTGCAACCCGGCACTTTCCAAACGGTTAAGCGAACGCTGCATTTACCGGCAGATTTAAACTCTGGTGCCACAACCCTCAGCATTGAAGGTTATGCGAGTTTGCTTGCATTAAATATAAACGCCGACCATGCCAACTCAGAGAATAACGGGTTACCGCCAACAGCAGTGCAGGCCGACACGACAAATACCGTTCCGAATCAAGGGTTGCAACCTGCACCCACTTCCGCCTTTGACGCATTCCGCAATGCAATCTCCAGCTACGAGCCGGTTTATTTCGATGTTGGCGGCCGGGACGGCGCAAATGCCCGTTTTCAAATCAGCTTTAAATATCGCTTGTTCAGCCCGGAACCCAACGCACCGAGCCAGTGGCATAACCACTTTTATCTGGGTTACACGCAAACCTCGCTTTGGGATTTGGCAGGTCGCTCGAAACCTTTTGTTGATACAACCTATAACCCAGCGGTATTTTGGCACAATCCGTTGCTGTTGGGATCAGTTAACACGCGTTGGGCGGCAGGTTTGGCAAGCGGCATATCGCATCGCTCAAATGGTAAAAGCGGCGCCGACTCCCGCTCGTTGAATGAGGCCTTCATTCAACCGGAATTTAACTACCGCTTCAACGATGGCAGCCAACTGAGCTTTCAGCCCCGCTTCAAAACCTATTTCAATAAAAACGAGAACCCAGACTACGCCGACTATCTCGGCTACGTCGACTGGAAACTGAGATGGGCGCAACCAAACGGTTGGGTCGTTACTGGTTTATATAAACAAGGAAAACAGGGGCGCGCCACAACACAGTTGGAAGTAGCCTGGCCGCTAAAGCGTACCTTTTTAAACATGAATGGATATGCCCATATCCAGTACTTCCAGGGCTATGGGCAAACCCTGTTGAACTACCGTCAAAAAAGCGAACCGCAGATACGCTTCGGCCTTGCACTGGTACCCTAGTTGGTATCAGTGCAAGCCGCGACAAGACAATAAACTAAGCGGGTTCAGCGGATGGCACACGACTCTGTGCCGTAGCCAGCCCCGCAAGAATACGCCCCGGCGTAAACGGCACCTCGCGATACCGAACCCCTGTAGCATCGAACAAGGCATTGGCAATGGCGGCACCACTTGGCACGGAAGAAGATTCACCCGCGCCCATTGGGGGCTCGCTTTGCCGATCCATCAGCACAATTTCAATGGGCGGTATTTCCATAAAATTCATGATGGGGTAAGCCCCCCACTCGTGGTCGACCACGCCCTCGTCATTAAATTTCACCGCCTCTTTCAGAACACGGCTTAACGACTGAATCACATTACCGTGAATTTGATGACGCACACCGTCGGGATTCACCATCATGCCTGTATCCTGCCCCACCACTAGACGCTCGACACTGACTTTACCCGTTTCAACGTTAACGGCCACATCGACCACCCAAGCGCTCCATGCCGCCCCGAAACCCGGAAATTTGCTGTGCACATAACGCGCGTAGGCAACACCCCTGCCCCGTAAAATACCGTCGTCGTCGGCCACACCACGCGAACCCGTTGCGCCAGTTTGCCAACCAGCCTTATCCGCCGTTTCCGCCAAAACATCACGTGCACGGGCTTCACGCAAATACTGCAAACGAAATTCCACCGGGTCGGCACCCGCCGCGTGCGCCAACTCATCGATAAATGAATCGTGGGCGAACGAGTTCGGCATTGCCGACACGCCCCTTAACCACGCCGCCCGCACAATGGGTGCCATATCGTGAGATGCAATGTTCATACGCGGATAAACGTAAGGCGGTACCGAAGTACGATCGCCCATTTGCAGTGTTCGAGGCTGATTGCTTCTAACGCCTGTAAGTATCAACGCCAGACTGGGCGCATCGTTAGAGGGATAACGCGTAACGAAGTTGTATGCCAACAAGCGCCCCTGAGTATCCAGACTGCCTTCAATATCAATTAATTGAGCCGCGCCTTTTGGTTCCCACGCGTGCTCTTGCTCACGTGTCAGTTGGACCCGAACCGGATGACCGATTTCCTTTGAAATCAGCGCCGCATCGGCACACACATCGTCGGCACAATTACGACCATAACAACCCGAGGCCTCATAACGCACGATGTCAATCGCACCTTCACTGAGCTCGGCCAACTGAGCAAGCTCTACCCGCAGCATGTGCGGATTCTGCGTTCCTGACCAAACAGTCAGCCCGTTGTTCGTATAGTGCGCCACGGCGCACGAGGGGCCAACCGACGCATGCATTTGATAGGGCCACACATAGCTGCGCTTGAGCGACACCCCGGACTCAACGCCGGGCTCCGTTTCGTCTTGATTAAGCAAAGGACGCTCATTGTATTCGTGATGACGCAGCGCCTTTTCAAGGTTATCGAGCGGTTGCAGGTTCGGTACAGGCTTCCAGCGCAATTTCAAACTGCGCATGGCTTTGATAGCATGTTCTTCACGCTTGGCCGCCACCGCAACAAAATCGCCCTTTACCACCACCTTAATGTCGTCGGCAATACCGACGACTGATGACTCATCTACCGACAGTAGGCTCTGGCCGATGAAATCACCCCCATCGCGACCGCGGTAAGGGGGCCGGATAACCCGGGCGTGCCACATGCCCGGCACCCGAACGTCGTGAACAAAACTAAGTTGCCCTGTTGCTTTGGCTGGGATATCAACACGCGGTTGCGATTTTCCGACAATTTCATATTGTTGACTGTCCTTCAGCGGAACGTCGGCCTGATATTCGAGCTGAACCGTTTGATCGGACAGCAAAAGACCAAAGTTAACACTGCGCCCGTCGGGCGCGGCAACACTACCGTTGCGAATTTGTAAGCCTTCCGAACCGGCCAGGCCAAAATACGCTGCGGCCTTTTCAATAAGATATTCGCGTGCCTGAGCCGCAGAGTTGCGCAACGGAACCGCTGAAATCTGAATACTGGCGCTTGCAATCGTGGGGCCTTGATTCGGCGTTGCCTCGGTGTGCCCAAGAACCATCGTAACGCTCTCAAAGGGAACGCAAAGTTCCTCGGCCACAATTTGCGCCAAAGCCGTGCGAATTCCCGTTCCCAGGTCGACGTGTCCATTAAATGCCAGCACTTGCCCGGAGTCGAGCACCGCCACAAAAAGATCGGGATGCGGTTGTAGGTAGTCGGACTTAATACCCGGTTGCCCGGGAGCAGGCGTAGGCGGTGGCGCAGGCGGCCTGGCAACGAGCAATGTTCCGGGCCTTGAAAATAAGGCCTCGCGATCGGCTTTCGGGTTAACGAAACGCATTTCACTTCCTTATGACTGGAAACGGGCACATTCCACAGTGTACCCGATATACGGCAGCACCTAAAGCGAATTTATGCAATGTATGCACCATATTATGAAAAAATAATTCATACCGTGAAAAACGACATAAAACGCCTTTATTAAAATTCAATCAATACTCATAATTACATTTAAATTCAAATATTTATTAATAAAAAATGTAGATTTACAAAATTCATAAAAGACTAGGTAGAAACACCAATAACGATTTCCTTTACCCAAAAAAATAAAGCGTATACACTTTATTTAAAGCATATTTAACCTTTCTTCTTTTTCCTTCGGGAGTCTCATCATGAAAAACAATCCTCGTATCGCATTTATTGGTGCCGGCCTGGGGGGCACAGCCGGTGCAGGCCTTATGGCCAAAGCAGGTTTCAACGTAAAAGTGTATGAACAGGCACCCGCGTTTGCCCGCATGGGCGCAGGCATTCACTTGGGCCCGAATGTCATGAAAGTTATGCGAAAGCTGGGCATTGAAGATGAACTTAATCGCACTGGCGCTCACCCCGATTACTGGTACAGCCGCGATGGGATTACAGGCGACGTAATGGCTCAAATCCCACTAGGGGACTACGCCGTTTCCCATTACGGCGCCAGTTATCTAACAGTCCACCGCGGCGACTTCCATAAGCTCATGACTGACGCCCTGCCCGATGGCGTACTGGAGTTCAATAAGAAATTAAGTGAAATTGAAGACCGGGGCGACAAAGTCGTCATGAAATTTACCGACGGCACGGTTGAAGAGGCCGACTTCGTTATTGGTGCCGACGGCATCAACTCTAAAGTGCGGGAAAGCCTGCTGGGTGAAGAGCTACCAATCTACACCGGCTATGTCGCCCATCGTGCCGTTTTCCCAACGCCCGTCGACAGCGGTACCCTTCCCTTTGATATGTGTTGCAAATGGTGGGACGGTGATCGCCACATGATGGTGTACTTCGTTACCAGCAAGAAGGACGAAATCTATTATGTAACCGGTGTCCCGGTTGAATCATGGGACATGAACAAGAGCTGGGAACCGTGCACCAAAGATGAGATGCGCGAAACATTCAAAGGATGGCACTCAAGCGTACAGGCTTTGATTGAAGGAACACAAGAAGTGACACGCTGGCCGTTGCTGGAACGCGATCCTCTGCCGATATGGAGCCGCGGACGTTTGGTTCTTCTGGGTGACGCATGCCATCCGATGAAACCCCATATGGCGCAGGGAGCTGCCATGGCAATTGAAGATGCCGCAATGTTAACGCGTTGCTTCCAGGAATTGGGCTTTACAGACTACGAAGCGGTGTTTAACCTATACGAAGCCAATCGCGCTGAGCGCGCCAGTAAAGTGCAATTGGTATCCCATAACAACACTTGGTTGAAAACCAACGAAAATCCCGACTGGTGCTTTGGATACGATGTATTCGAAGTTCCATTGGTTGAATCTGAGAAACAATGAGCAAAACAACCCAGATTACCGAATTAAGTGTCAATGGCCAAAGCCATCAAATTGAAGCAGATGCCGATACACCCCTGCTTTACATTTTGCGTAACGACCTCGAGCTGAACGGCCCGAAATTCGGCTGCGGTCTGGGTGAATGTGGTGCCTGCACCGTTTTAATCGACGGTGTCGCCGCCCGATCCTGCGTTTTGCCCTTGCGCAGCGTGGCAGGGCATGACATCACAACGCTGGAAGGTCTGGGGAGTTCAGCATCCCCAGGCCGGGTTCAACAAGCGTTTATCGACCAGCAGGCGGCTCAGTGCGGCTACTGCCTGAACGGCATGATCATGACAATTCAGGCCCTCTTGAACCGCAACCCGCACCCAACCGAGCAGCAAATTCGACAAGAGCTTAAATATAATCTTTGTCGCTGCGGCACCCACGTTGAAATTATGGCAGCGGCACGCCAAGCAGCCCAATCAGAACAATGACAGTACCGGCTCCATCATCACGTCCGTCATCAGTGGAAACGGACAAACAAAACCTTGCCCCGCCCACTGCCTCACGGCTCTTGCATGGCGTCGTTCTGCGACCCGATCGGCTCTTATGGGACGGCCAACACTACACGGGCCCAACCCCTGTTGAAGTCCACGCCGATGGGGCGCGTCATGTGCCGGGCGTGGTCGCAGTTGTTATCCGCCAAAGCTTCATCGGGGTAGTTGCATCGCAGCCCGGGCAGGCACAACACGCCAAATCGCAAATTCATGTGCAATGGAGCCGTCCCGTTTCGGATACGCCCAAATCACTGCCTGGCGCGCCGATAACGCAAAGCGCACGCTCTTATCAGTATCAAACCGACACGCAAGCCGCAAGCTGGGCCATTGCGCTGTTCGAGGAAGCCACATTAAAGGTGTGGTGCCGCACAACGCAGCCGGAATCACTTCGGCATGAAATCGGCGCCCTGCTTTCGCTTACCCCTGAACAAATACAGATTCTTCCGAACGGGCAATACCCTACAGAAAGTTACGACGCCGCCGTCGATGCCGCCTTACTCTGTATACATGCCCCAAACCGTGCCGTAAAAGTGGCTCAACCGGCGCACCCCGCCACATTAATTCGTATTACCGTAGACGGCGATAAAAACAGCCTTACCGAAAAACTGTCACAATACCCTGCGCGCCGCCCATCGGTGGCTGCGCTTCTATGCGGGTTTACCCACACCTCGCCGGCTACCGCGGTGCAGAACAACGACGCCTACGGTACGCCTATTCGCCTTACGTTCGAAAATCCCACAACCTCTATTTCAACCTACCCCTCCGAACAGGTCGGAGCGGCACAAATTTTTGCCCGGGAATCTTTTTTCGACGAGGTATGCAAAACACAAAAACTGGACCCGGTTCAGGCACGACTCAATCAACTGACGCATGATCTTACCGGTCGAAACCTGATCGAGTCGGTCGCATCGCGTGCCCAATGGCATAATCGGCCGTCAAAAACGGGAACAGGCCAGGGTTTTGCCTACGGCCACGTTATCGATAACGAGCAAGACCCCCCCAAGCAAATATGGTCTGCATGGGTTGCCGAAGTCTCAGTCGATAAAGAAGGCTTGGTCGACATTACCCGATTAACTGTTGGCCATAGCACCGAAGAACTCAATAGTCGGCAGGCCACACCCGAGATCGAGTCATCGCTCCGACAATTTGCACAAGGCTTATTGAAGCCGCCCGACTCTTTTGATCAATGGGGAAACGACAAAGAAAAGCCGGACTTTCAAGTGGCCAGGCCCAATATTGATATCGTCCCCCAACAAAACGAAAACGCGGTATCCACTCACATTGCATGGAATGAGAAAGCACGTTGGCCGGCCGCTGCAGCCATTGCAAACGCAATCCACGACGCAACGGGTGTGCGACTCAGGGACACACCCTTCGATAGCCGTCAATTACAGCAAGCCCTTGCACAAAAGCCGACACCGCCTGCTTATAAGAAATGGACTTATGGATTACTTGGCGGGATTGCCGCAACAGCGGCCGGGCTGGTTGTAAGCGCGATGCCATGGCGCAGCGCAATCGCCCCGGTTGCCGTAGACACTCGCATCTATTCAGAGGAAGCCATTAACCGAGGCCGCCTGGTAGCCATTGCGGGTGATTGTATGGTTTGCCACACTGCGCAAGACGGTCTGGAAAACACAGGCGGACGAGCACTGGAAACGCCGTTTGGCGTTGTCTACAGCACCAATATCACACCCGATCCAGAAACCGGCATTGGTTCATGGTCGTACGAAGCATTCGAACGTGCCATGCGAGAAGGAATCCATCGCGACGGGCGTCACCTTTATCCAGTGTTCCCTTATACAGCCTTCGCCAAGATAAGCGACACAGACATGCAGTCGCTTTATGCATATTTAATGACGCAGCCGGCGATTAAACACACCCCGCCGAAAACCGAATTGGCGTTCCCATATAACGCTCGCCCTTTAATGGCAGGCTGGAACACACTCTTTCACGAGAATGCGCGTTTCGAACCTGATCCAACGAAAACAACGCTTTGGAACCGCGGGGCCTATTTGGTTCAAGGCGCGGGGCATTGCGCGGCCTGTCACACCCCACGCAATGCACTTGGCGCAGAAAAATCGGGGGAGAAAAACTATTTGGCTGGTGGATTTGCCGATGGTTGGGAAGCGCCTCCATTGAATGAATTATCGAAGGCCCCCATTGCCTGGACGGAAGCCTCCCTCTATGACTACCTGCGTACAGGGTTTTCATCGTTACATGGTGTCGCCTCGGGCCCAATGGCACCGGTTGTCGAAGGCCTGGCACAATTACCCGAATCGGATGTACGTGCCATCGCACACTATCTAAGCAGCTTGAATCCCGGCTCATCTGAAAGCGAACCGGCGGCCTTAACTGCCGCAAAACTCGAAGAAACCAGCAGAAACAACAGTGCAGTCATGACCATGCCTGGAGAAAGCCTCTTTGAGGGAGCCTGCGCAGTTTGCCATGATGCGCGCGAAGGGCCGCCATTGTTTGGTTCACGCCCGTCGCTGGCGCTGAACACCAACCTGCATAGTGACCATCCCGACAACGTCATTCAGGTACTGATGCATGGTATCGCCGACCCCACTCAACTCGGTTTGGGTGACATGCCCGGTTTCAAAGATAGCCTCAACAATCAGCAAATGAAAGATCTGCTGGAGTACATGCGCGCGCGCTTTGCACCTGAAAAAGCCCCTTGGCAGGGGCTTGATGAGAAAATTGAGACGATACGAAATCAGACCGTAAGATAGCTTCGGCGAATCTCTTCGTTCTCGGCCAGTTCCGCCATGGTGGCGGCATAGCGGATCTGGCCTTTTTCAAGTACATACACCCGGTCGGACACCAATTCGGCAAAATGAATGTTTTGCTCGCAAAGCAATACGCTGACACCATGCTCTTTCAGCGCGATAATCATATTGGCCATTTGTTCCACGATAAGCGGTGCAACCCCTTCCGACGGCTCATCCAGCAAAACCAAGTAAGGGTTACCCATTAGCGTGCGTGCCACCGTAAGCATTTGCTGCTCACCGCCGCTCATCTGCCCGCCCGGGCGATCCTGCATGCCGCCCAGATTGGGGAAAAGTTTGTACAAATCTTCGGGTGTCCAACGGAATGCAGGCTTGCCATCCGGCCATGTTCGGGCCGGCTGACGCCCCACCTCAAGATTCTCGGTAACGGTAAGGTCACTGAAAACGCGCCGATCTTCAGGCACGAAACCAACACCGCGACGGGCAATCTCGAACGACTGACGCCCAGAGATTTTGCTCCCCATGAAGTGAACATCACCTTTGGATTTTTCAATTAAACCCATAATGGATTTCAGCGTTGTTGATTTGCCCGCCCCGTTTCGACCCATTAGGGCCACCACTTCGCCGCGACGAACGTTTAAGTCGACATCAAACAAAATATGCGCGGCGCCATACCAGGCATTCAGTTTCGAGACCGTCAAAAGCGGCTCATCGGGATTGAAATCTACCTTACTCATGCTGTTGCATCCGATTGTTTCTTTTCAAAAGTTTTACCCGTGCCGAAATACACTTCCTGCACCTTTGGATGATTGCGAATATCTTCGGCACTGCCTTCGGCAATCAAACGGCCGCGAGCCAGCACAATCATGCGATCGGCGTAGGCAAACACAACATCCATACTGTGTTCGGTGAATAAAACTGCCATATTTCGATCAATAACCAACTTCTTGGTTAGCGCCATAAGCTCATTACGCTCTTTGGGCGCCATACCTGCAGTGGGTTCGTCCATAAGCAACAGCACCGGATCATTCGCCAGGCCAATGGCCAGCTCAACCCGCTTTACGTCACCATAGGCAAGTTCGCTGCAGGGCCGTTCAGCCTGGCTGTCCATGCCAACCTGCTCAAGCAACGACATGGCTTTGTCACGGTAATAGGACGCTGCAGGTTTCCAGAACGAATAGATTTTTCGCTCATGCGCCAAAATGGCCATTTGCACGTTCTCAATAACAGTTAACGATGCAAAGGTTGCCGCAATCTGAAAGGTGCGCCCCACGCCCATATGTGCAATTTGCCGTGGCGGACGCCCGACCAATTCCCGACCATTCAATTGAATGGAGCCGGCCGTAGCAGGCAGTTGACCATTCACCATATTGAAGGTGGTTGTTTTGCCGGCACCATTCGGCCCGATAAGGGCAAGCAACTCGCCCGCTTTCAACTCGAAGCTCACTCCATCGACCGCAATATTACCGCCAAAGGCTTTCTTCAGATCTTTTACTACTAATAAACTCATGGCGGTTACTCCTTGGAAGCGGCCAGCGCCTGGTTGCGCTTGGCTGCTCGATAATCAAAAAACTCCTTGAAATATCCGGCAACCCCTTGAGGGAATACCAACACAATTAGGAGAATGACCCCACCGAACAAAGCCAGCCAGTAGTCGGTGATACCCATGAAATAATCCTGCAGGAACTGGAAAGTCGCCGCGCCGACAATGGGGCCGATAAGCGTTTGAATACCGCCCAGCAGAACCATGACCAGGCCATCTACTGATTTGCCCACCCAAATAATTTCCGGCGATGCACTGCCTTTTGAAAAGACATACAGCACCCCCGCCAGGCCGGCAAAAACACCTGCGATAACGAATGCGACAAGCTGCACCCGCTTTACGTTGATACCCAATGCATCAGCCCGCAACCCGGAATCACGGGCGGCACGTAAGGCATACCCAAACGGAGAGAACAACAAACGGCGCAACACAATGGCGGAAATGATGACAATCGCGAACGCAAAGTAATAATACGCATCACCTGACAGCCATTCAGCCGGCCAAATACCGATCATGCCGTTGGAGCCACCGGTAAAGCTGTCCCATTGGTAAATGACCGACCAGACAATCTGCCCGAATGCCAGCGTCAGCATAGCCAGATAAACCCCGGCCAACCGAACGCAGAACCAACCGAAAATCAAGGCACCAAAACCGGCGATGATAGGTGCGATGGCCATCGACAAACCCATTGAAAACGCCGCCGACTTCAACAATAGCGCGGCACCATACGCCCCCAGACCATAATAAGCGGCGTGGCCAAATGAGTGCATCCCACCCGGCCCCATAATGAAGTGCAGGCTAAGAGCAAACAGCGCAGCCACCATAATATCCAGTGCCAGCACCGGTGCATAAGGCAGCCACTCCGACATCAAGGGCAATGCAGCAACGGCCGCAATAACCACTGCAATAAACCATTTGAATGGGGCGGTCGCAGGCCGATAAGGCGCCTCGATAGGCGCGGAATTACGACTCACGGAAGCTTCTTTACCGAACAAGCCCCATGGACGGAACACCAAAACCAAGGCCATGAATATAAATTCCACTACCAGCGTAAGACGTGGAAAATCGAACTCGATTCCAAAAAGAGAAACCGTTCCCAGCGCAATACACATGGCTTTCAGTTCGGCAATAATCAGGGCGGCAACGTACGCACCCGGGATTGAACCCATACCGCCGACAACCACAATGACAAAGGCATCGCCGATTACGCCCAAATCCAGCGTTAAATTGGCGGGTAACCGCGGAATCTGAACTGCCCCCCCCAACGCGGCCAAAAACGCACCCAACGCGAAAACGGCAGTGAACAACCAGGCCTGGTTCACGCCTAAAGCACCTAGCATTTCACGGTCTTGAGTGGCCGCACGCACCAAAGTACCCCAGCGCGTACGCGTAAGCAACAACCACAATAAACCTAAAACAACAGGACCGATCAGAATCAGTACAAGATCATATTTGGGAAAATAATGACCCAGAATCTTGATGGAACCATCAAGCCCGGGTGCGATCGGGCCAAGCAAGTCTTGCGGGCCCCAAATAAACAGTGCTGCGTCACGGAAGATCAGCACCAAAGCAAACGTCGCCAACAGCTGAAACAGTTCCGGAGCGCGATAAATCCGCCTCAACAGGACAATTTCAACCAACGCGCCCAATACGCCGATTGCCAGCGCGGCAAGCAATAAACTGAACCAGAAACCAAACGCGCTGTTTCCCAGCTCTTGCACAATGCTGTAGGCCACATAAATACCCAGCATATACAAGGAGCCGTGAGCAAAGTTAACGATGCGCGTGACACCAAAAATCAGCGAGAGACCGGCTGCAACCAAAAACAGCGACGATGCTTCCGCAAAACCGTTCAGAATCTGAACAATAAAACCCGACAAGTCCATTTGACTGATATCCAAAAATTAAAACCTCTGCCACCCAAAAGAGTGACAGAGGCGCACTTCATGACGTTACTCGGAAGCCGAAGCCGGACGCAATTTCTTTACCTCAGCGGCAGGTGGCAACACGTCTTTACCGTCTACATAAACGATGTCAGTCATAATGCCTTTGCCGTCCTTCTTGGCAAGCTTGCCAACATAGGCACCCATGGTGGACTGGTGATCAGCCGCACGATATTCAATAGAACCAAAAGGTGACATCAGTTCAAGACCGCGGAAGGCTTTAATCATATCTTCCGTTTCGGTTGAGCCCGCTTTTTTGATCCCCTCAGCCAAAGACATAATGGCGGAATAACCCACTACGCTTCCCAGACGGGGGTAATCATCGAACTTAGCCTGATAAGCCTCAAGGAACGCCTTGTGCTCGGGCGTGTCGATTGCATACCAGGGGTAACCCGTTACCACCCAGCCTTCAGGCGTCTCACTACCCAACGGGTCGAGATACTCGGGCTCGCCCGTTAGCAAGCTGACAACCGGCTTGTCGTCGAAAAAGTTACGCTGCGAGCCGGCCCGGACGAACTTGGCCAAATCGGCTGCAAACAGCACATTGAATACAGCCTCGACGTTTGCATCAGATAACGCTTGAACAACGCTGCCGGCATCGACTTTACCCAATGGCGCGGCCTGCTCAGCCACAAACTCAACATCGGGCTGGGCTTCTTTCAAGAGTTTCTTAAAGGTTGCCGCAGCGGACTGACCGTACTCGTAGTTGGGATACACCAGCCCCCAACGCTTTTTGTTCATTTTTACGGCTTCGGGAATCAATGCGGCAACTTGCATATAAGTTGAAGGACGCAAACGGAACGTGTAGCGGTTGCCGTTCTCCCAGACAATTTTGTCGGTTAGCGGCTCAGCAGCAAGAAAGAAGGTTTCCTTTTGCTTAGCGAAGTCGGTAACCGCCAAACCAATATGCGAAAGAAAAGTACCCGTAAGGACATCAACCTGGTCTCGGGAGATCAGTTCTTCCGCAACGCGGACAGCGTCGCCTGTGGTCGCGTTATCGTCCTTGATGACCAACTCGACTTTTTTGCCGTTCAAGCCGCCCGACTCGTTAATTTGCTCAATTGCGAGTTCCATACCATTTTTGTAAGGACCCAAGAACGCGGGTTGCGCTTTATAACTATTCAGTTCGCCGATTTTAATGACGTCCTCGGCGGCTGCTGCAGTTGAAACCGCTGCGCCCAAGGTTAACGCCATAAGTGAAGAATAAAATTTCATGCCTTTCATATCAGATTTCCTGTTTTACGCACGTTTTGGTAAGAAATAACGGAATACACCTAAACCGTGCCGTTGCTAGAATCAAGCACGCTTTTAAAGTGTACACATCGAAATTTACTGCGTAAAGATAGTAGGCACTAGGGATAAACCCTTGATTTATAAAAACACATATTTACGGATAAGCACCTGTAAGAAAAGCACCTTAACCCCTAAAACACCTAGTAACAATAGAGTGAGCACTCAATAAATTAAACAAACAAATAGAGCGTATACACTCAAAAAAAATAGAAAATTCCCGCAAAAATCGATTCAAAATCAGTCGTCGTCACCATCGGTTTCACACATCTTGTTTAAAAGGTAGACCAATGCGAGCCGTTCAGCCGGATTGAATCCATTAAATGTTTTTTCGGTAATTTCAAAAGCAAACGGCACCATGGTTCCCACCAAATCCATGCCTACAGTAGTCAATGAAACCAGCACTTTTCGGCGATCTACATCATCGTGACGAACAGCAATCAGCTTACGCGCCTTCAATCGATCAATAACGCCACGCACCGTTGCCTGGTCGATAGCCGTGCGTTTTACAATTTCGCTAAGCGAGCATGCGCCGGAATCTTTCACCGCACACAGCACCACAAACTGTGCTGCTGTTAACTGCGTATCCGGTATGGTTTGTTGAAAAAGCGCAATATGGCGCTGATAAGCACGTCGGAGCAAATGCCCCACCTGCTCGGAAAAATCATAACGCGCGACCAACGTGTCGGCAGACGATTGCGAATCATTCTTATCAGCCATTTTTCAACCTAAAAATCTATCGATTACAAAACCACTCACTAGTGTTAAGGTGGCCCTTCACGAACACGTGTTCCTACTATATATTACGCCACGTTAAAATACGGCCGCTCCCTTCCTATGTTTCAACTCACACTCATATTTATTCTGGCCAGCTTCGTGCTACTAACGGCCAGTCGGCTTTTATTGGCAGGCTGGCAATGGCGGCGTGTTCAAAAAGCCGGCGGATTACTGCCAATACTGATAGGCGGTTTGCGTATCGACGCCCACCAAATTGCCATTCTGGCCGGCATACCCCTGTTGGCTTCATTCTGGCTGGGCGACACGCCATTCGCGCTGCATATCGCCGAATGGTGGTTCCAATTGGCCTGGCTCTTGCTGGGGTTTCTTGAGTTGGCAACCCCACAGTTCATTACCGAGTACGACTCACGCCCTAACCGTTTATTTGTTGAATACCTAGAGCATCCCAAAGAAGTATTCGGCATGCTTTGGAAAGGCTACAAAACCGTTATTATTTGCGCGCTTGCCCTTCTGGGCGTGCTTGGTTGGGTGGGACACCTGCTTTTTGGCCATGCAACCCCCGACCTACCTCTGCCTGTGTGGCAGGCAGCACCACTCACCCTGGTGTCGGCGTGCATTATTTTTCTGGCTATTCGGGGGACGCTGCGCCACCGCCCCATTAACCCATCAACCGTCGCCTACTGCGGAGACGGTTTATTAAACACACTGCCTTTAAACTCTTTGTATAACGTGACTTATGCCATTTACAGCAAAAAGAATGAACGTTCGGCAGCGGATGTCTACGGTAACCTCGATTCCAGCGAAATATTAAATATCGTTCGAAAAAGTGCGCATATTGACGGTGAAACATTAACCCCCGCCATTCCCACCCTGCACAAACAAATCGCCGACCGCCCGGAACCAAGCCGACCGAAAAACATTGTCATTATTGTGGAGGAAAGCCTGGGGGCACAATATGTCGCCAATCTTGGCGGACAAAAACTCACTCCGAATATCGATCAGCTTGCCGGTACAGCCTGGAACTTCACACGGGCATATGCCACCGGTACACGATCCGTACGCGGGCTTGAGGCAATCTCGGCCGGCTTTCCCCCAACATTATCCGATGCAGCGCTGCGCTTACCGGGCGCACAAAGCCGCTTCTTTACGCTTGCACAGTTACTCAAAAATTACGGCTATCACTCACGTTTCGTTTATGGCGGGGAAGCGCATTTCGACAACATGAAAAGCTTCTTCCTGGGCAATGGCTTCGATTCGTTGCATGAGCGTGAAAGCTTCAATAACCCAGCTTTTATCGGCACTTGGGGCGCATCCGATGAAGATATGTTTAACAAAGTGCACAGTTTGCTCAACACGCCTTCAGATCAACCCAGCCTCACCTTGGCTTTCACAGTCACTAATCACTCGCCTTGGGAATACCCTGCGGGTCGAATCGACGTCCAGGGAGACCCCGCTACGGTTGAAAACACGGTGCGCTATTCCGATTGGGCGCTTGGTGCGTTTTTCGAAAAAGCAAAAGAAAGCACCTATTGGGATAACACCCTGTTTCTGATTGTGGCCGACCACGATGCCAGAGTGGGTGGCGAACAATTAATTCCATTGAAACACTTTCACATTCCTGCCTTGATACTGGGCGGCGATGTTCAACCGTGCAACGACGCACGCATTATCAGCCAAATCGACCTTGCCCCCACCCTGCTATCGTTGGCAGGCATTTCGTCTGAACACCCGATGATAGGACATGACCTGACGAAACCAACGGGCGGCGGACGCGCCATGATGCAATTTTCAGACAATTATGGCTACCTGAAAGGTGATCAGCTTCTGGTTCTGGAACCGCACAGACCCATTCGCCAGTTTACCTATCACGCGCCCGATACCTACACTGCTGAAACGGTTCAGCACACGCTGGCACAAGAGGCGCTGGCACATGTGCTTTGGCCTGACTGGGCCTATCGACATCAGGAATACACGCTTCCCCATTTGCAAGCCAGGGTCGCTTATGAATAGGCGCACGTTTTCGAAATGACAAGCCATGCAGAATGTGTCATAATCGCATTCTTTTCGGGGCGTAGCGCAGCCTGGTAGCGCATCTGGTTTGGGACCAGAGGGTCGCGAGTTCGAATCCCGCCGCCCCGACCATTATTCAGTAAAAAGGGCTCGTATGATTTTCATTCATACGAGCCCTTTTTGCGTTCTCTTTCATCCCCTTGCCTTGGCAAATATGTTGCATTGCACATTTTGTCTGACAAGCTTCATTCCAAGCTGTCAGACAGATTAGTTCAAGAACGGCAAAAAATTATTTATGCTTAAAAAGTTTCGCTCTGAAACCCGCATTTTAAAAGGGTTTCAACAGAAATGGGGGAAACTACCAAGAAGCATTGCGTCATAGTTTTGAATACTATTGAACTGAATCAAAACAATCAATTCGTTAACTACCGGAGAGAAGTATGCGTTTAAGCCGTTTTATTGCATCTGCACTCATTGCCCTGAGCTCCAGCGCTGCGTTCGCGGAAACCGATATCCGTTTCGCCCTCGATTGGCGATTTGAAGGTCCGGCCACACCATTTTTTGTGGCAATTGACAAAGGTTATTACGAAGCTGAAGGTCTGAACGTCACCATCGACCCCGGTGCCAGCTCGGTAGAACCGATCAACCGCGTTGCAACCGACACTTATCAAATGGGTTTTGCCGATATCAATTCACTTATCAAGTATCGCGACAACCCCAAAAATCCGCCCGTTAAAGCCGTCATGATGGTTTACGACGCACCGGCGTTCTCCATCGTTACGCTAAAAGACAAGGGCATTAACAAACCCAAAGACCTGGAAGGGAAAATACTCGGCGCCCCCGCCCCCGATGGGGCCTACGCACAATGGCCGATTTTTGTCGATGCCAACGGCATCGACGCCTCGAAGGTACAAATTGAAAATATCGGCTTCCCCGTGCGCGAACCCATGCTGGCACAAGGGCGTGTCGACGCCATCACGGGTTTCTGGTTTTCGTCTTTCATGAATCTGAAGGCTAACGGCGTAAAAGACGAAGATATCGTAGTCATGTTACTGGCCGACTACGGGGTCGACCTTTACGGAAATGCCATCATGGCCAATCCGGAGTTTGCCAAAAACAACCCCGAAGCGGTGAAAGGCTTTTTACGCGCAACCATTAAAGGTATTCAAGACACAATTAACGACCCTGAAGCCTCAATTGATTCACTCATGAAACGCAACGCCATCGCCAACCGCGACGTCGAACTTCAACGCCTGAAAATGGCGCTCGAACGCAACTTCATTACACCCGACGTTAAAGAGAATGGTTTGGGCGCTATTGATAAAGCCCGCATGGATAAAGCCATCGACCAAATCGGCCTAACCTTCGACTACACCAACAAACCCACTACTGAAGAAGTATTTACAGCCGAATACCTTCCTCCCAAAGAAGAGCGCATGGTCAAGTGAAGCGAAAACAACACTAAATAACAAGTATCAGGAAGGAGTTGTGCATGACCGAAGCACTGGTCGAACTTGAAAACATCTCAATGGCTTATGGCAAAGGCAGTGAAGCCGTCAAGGCCATTGAAGATGTTACTTTATCAATCAGGAAAGGGGAGTTCATTGCAGTTGTGGGGCCTTCAGGTTGTGGAAAAAGCTCATTAATGAAGCTTATTTCAGGCTTGCACCCCCCCTTAACCGGCAAACTCGCAGTCGAGGGGAAGCCCGTAGATGGCCCACTCAAATCGGTGGGAATGGCCTTTCAGGCAAGCAATTTGTTGCCCTGGCGCAATTGTGTCGACAACATTCTATTGCCGCTTGAAATTGTTCGTCCTTACCGCAATCAAATCTCATCGAAACGCGCCGAGTTCAAAGAAAAAGCAGTCAATTTGCTGAACTCAGTTGGGTTGACGGGTTTTACCGAGAAATTCCCGTGGGAACTTTCAGGGGGGATGCAGCAGCGGGCGTCCATCTGCCGGGCGCTTATCCACGAGCCTGATATCCTCATGCTCGATGAACCATTCGGCGCACTTGATGCGTTTACCCGAGAAGAACTGTGGTGCGCACTGCGCGACATTCAGCAAGACCGCAAAGTCACGGTCATGCTGGTAACCCACGATCTTCGTGAAGCAGTATTCCTGGCCGACACCGTTTATGTTATGTCGAACCGCCCGGGCAAAATTGTCAAGAAATGTGAAATAGCCCTCCCGCGTCCGCGCGACCTCGAGGTGACCTATACACAGGAATTTCAAGATATTGTCCACGAGTTACGATCCATGATCGGGGGGAAACACTAATGCAACGCGAAGATCTCTTCCGTAACACCGTGCCGCCCACCCTCTTCACGATCGCTTTGTTCGTGATCTGGGAAATTGTATGTAGAGGATGGAATATTCCACTCACTATTTTGCCGGCACCATCCGATATTTTTATTGCGTTATGGCAATATCGCGCCCCCATCATCGACAATTCCTGGGTAACACTATGGACAACCCTCGTGGGCTTCTTATTGGCAACAGGCGGCGGCTTGTTGCTGGGCATTGTCGTTGGTTGGAATAAAAACCTTTATACCGCAATCTATCCGGTTTTGGTCGGGTTCAATTCGGTACCGAAAGTGGCCGTCGTTCCTATCCTGATACTTTGGTTTGGTTTGGGTGAACTTCCCGCCATTATTACGGCTTTCCTCATTTCATTTTTCCCCATCGTGGTCAACGTTGCCACGGGCCTGGCAACCACCAGCCCGGAACTCGAAGACGTTCTGCGCGCACTGGGCGCTTCAAAAATGGACATCATGAAGAAAGTAAGCATCCCGGGCGCATTGCCCTACTTTTTCGGCTCACTCAAAGTGGCTATTACACTTGCATTTGTGGGGGCAGTGGTGTCGGAAACCGTTGGGGCAAACAAAGGCCTCGGTAAGCTCATGCTCGACGCACAGGCGGCTTTTCAGGTACAAATTGTTTTTGCCTGCTTGCTGGTACTCGCTTTCCTGGGCATTGTCCTGTATGCCGTTACCGCCATGGTTGAAAAGCGGTTCACGGGCTGGGCATTCCGTGGGCAAAACCGTTAAATTACCGGTAGAGCTTACCACTACATCACCTTGGCCCCGCAATAAGCGGGGCTTTTTTCTGGTCAACAAACGGAGCGAAGCGTTCGTACAAATTTCCTGTTGTTTTTATGATTCTACTGGTTGGCGCCATAACAGCCGGTTCGCAACTTCACCCGAAACGCCCGGTAATATAGTCTTCCGTTTCCTTGCGCTGGGGCTTCACGAAAATGCTGTCTGTGTCGCCAAACTCCATCAGTTCGCCCAAGTACATATAGGCAGTGTAATCGGAGCAGCGTGCTGCCTGCTGCATATTGTGCGTAACAATCACCACCGTGTAGTCGGCCTTCAACTCGCTAATAAGCTCTTCGATTTTGGCTGTGGAAATAGGGTCGAGCGCAGAGCAAGGTTCATCAAGCAATAAAATTTCAGGCTTAATCGCAACACCGCGAGCAATACACAAACGCTGTTGCTGCCCACCCGACAAACCATTCCCACTTTGATGCAATTTGTCTTTCACTTCCGGCCACAATGCCGCTTTAGTCAATGCCCACTCAACACGCTCTTCCATTTCACCTTTGCTCAGCTTTTCGAATAAACGAACACCGAAAGCAATATTGTCGAAGATACTCATGGGAAATGGCGTAGGCTTCTGGAAAACCATCCCGATTTTGGCGCGTATTAGCGAAATATCCATGGTCGACGTTAGGATATTTTCGCCATCCAGATTAATCTCGCCTTCAGCGCGCTGCCCCGGATATAGCTCAAACATGCGATTGAAAGTGCGCAATAACGTTGACTTTCCGCAACCCGATGGGCCAATAAAGGCTGTTACCTTGTTCTCCATAATGGAAAGGTTAACGTCGCGAATTGCCTGAAAATCACCGTAATAAAAGCTTAAATTCTTAACATCAAGCTTGATTCGATTAGCAGAAGCGTTCTGTGTTTGCATGAGTTATTTTTTCCGGAAAAGTACGCGCGCAAGAATGTTGATACCCAAGACCAAGAGCGTGATCAAAACCGCCCCGGCCCATGCAAGGTCATTCCAATCTTGAAATGGGCTGGCCGCATATTGAAAAATTACAACCGGCAAATTGGCCATCGGCGCGTTCATATTCAAAGACATAAATTGATTATTCAGCGCAGTGAACAGCAATGGTGCTGTTTCACCGGAAATACGCGCAATTGCCAACAGAATGCCCGTAATCATGCCCGAGCGGGCTGCGCGATAGCTGATCAAAGTAATAATTTTCCACTGCGGGCAACCTAAAGCCGCAGCGGCTTCACGCAGGCTGTTGGGCACCAGACTCAACATATTGTCAGTTGACCGCACAACAACCGGAATCACAAGAATGGCCAAAGCGCATGCACCTGCCCAACCCGAATAATGCCCAACTTGCGCAACATAAATGGCATAAATGAACAAGCCAATCACGATTGATGGCGCAGACAGCAACACGTCATTGAGAAAACGCGTGGCCGGTGCCAACCAACCGGTTTTACCGTATTCAGCCAGGTAAGTACCGGCCAAAATACCAATAGGTGTGCCAATAAGCGTACCGAAAAACGCCATTAGTACACTGCCGATAATGGCGTTCAACAACCCGCCGGCCGCACCAGGCGGGGGAGTAGGCTGTGTCAACAAAGTCAACGACAACGCGCCGCCGCCTTTCACGATTAAGGTGTAAATAATCCAGAACAGCCAAAACAAACCAAACGCAAGCGCGCTCAGCGCCAACGCCAACATCAGCTTATTTACAAGCCGCCGTCTTTTGAAGACCGGATTCTGCAACGTTACGGTTGAATCAGTATTGAACATAGCGAATTTTGTTTGCGTTATTGCGTGAATGGAGAGTTAGTGCGCCACACCGTCATTTCTGCCAAGACGCGACAACAACAATTTGGAAAACGCCAGCACGACGGTTGTGATCAGGAACAAAATCAACCCTAATTCAAGCAGAGCAGACTTTTGCATCCCCCCTGCCTCATTAAATTCGTTGGCCAATGCCGATGCAATTGAGTTCGACGGAGCAAACAATGATTCCGGCAAATTGAAAGAATTACCAATTACAAATGTCACCGCCATGGTTTCACCCAAAGCGCGCCCCAACCCCAGCATAATTCCACCCACAACCCCATGTTTGGTATAGGGCAAAATAACTTTCCACACCACTTCCCACGTAGTGCCACCCAATCCATATGCAGACTCTTTCAACAAAGGGGGAACCAATTCAAATACATCTCGCATTACCGCCGAGATGAAAGGAATAATCATGATCGAGAGAATCAAACCGGCGGTGAACACGCCAATACCAAACGGCGGCCCGGCAAACAACTGCCCCAGAACCGGAATAGGCTCGAAAAAGGCGATGAGCGCGGGTTGCACATACGACTGGAATATCGGCACGAAAACAAACAGGCCCCACATTCCGTAAATAATGGAAGGGATCGCAGCCAGCATTTCAATTGCCGTACCTAAAGGTCGTTTTAGCCAATTAGGCGCCAGTTCCGTTAAGAACATGGCGATGCCGAACGAAATCGGTACCGCAATAATGAGCGCGATCACCGAGGTTAACAATGTACCGACAATGGGAACCAGCGCGCCGTAGCTATCCTCAACAGGGTTCCAGTCATTCGTCCAGAGGAAGCTGAAACCGTATTCGGAAATAGACTGTCGGCTTCCATAAATAAGCGACACCATAATGGCCGCAAGCAAAATGAACACTAAAAACGCAAACGTTCGCGTCAGGTTCTTAAACAACAGGTCCATTAAGCCGGATGAAAGCGTTTTCATATTGAGTATGCCGGGTTGCGAGCCAGAATTTTTGCAGTGTACGCCGAATTTTACATAACAAGACGATGCGGCTTTGGGCCGCATCGTCTTCACCGGTCAGGCTGTTTGCAGCTTGACAGCAACAACCGCTAACCAGTTAGTGCCATTTACTTCCAAATCGCCGAGCCATCTTCAGCTTTGATCTCGGTTTTCCATGCTTGGGCAATTTGATCGGTTACTTGCTTGGGCAGAGGGACATAATCAAGCTCTTTAGCCATTCCCGCACCTTCAGCAAATGCCCAGTTGAAGAACTTCAAAACTTCCGCTGCGGTTTCAGGATTAGCCTGTACCTTGTGCATCAGAATGAAAGAGGCGGAAGTAACAGGCCAGGAATCCGCACCCGGTTCGTTAGTTAAAACAACCCCCATGCCGGGCGCACTTTTCCAATCGGCATTGGCTGCGGCGGCAGCAAACGCTTCTTGCGAAGGCTGTACATATTTGCCGTCACGGTTCTGCAAAGCAGTCCAAGACAAACCGTTTTGTTTCGCATAGGCATATTCGACGTATCCAATTGAGTTTTTCAACTGGCGAACATAAGCGGCAACGCCTTCGTTACCTTTACCACCCTGGCCGGTAGGCCATTTAACGGCTTTACCTTCACCAACCGTCTCTTTCCACTCTGGGGAAACTTTCGACAGGTAGTTTGTCCAGCCGAACGTGGTGCCGGAGCCGTCGGAGCGGTGAACCACGATAATCGACGCAGAAGGCAGTTTTACATCGGGGTTAATCGCTTTGATCGCCTCGTCATCCCACTTTGTGATTTTGCCCAGGAAAATATTCGCCAAAACTTGGGGGGTGAGCTTTAATTGACCTGGCTCAATACCTTCCACGTTGATCACTGGAACCGTACCACCAATAATAGCGGGGAACTGAAAAAGGTTGTGCTCTTTGAGCAGCTCTGCCTTCATCGGGTCGTCGGAAGCGCCGAAGTCAACTGTTTTGGCAATAATCTGTTGCTGACCACCACCGGAACCAATCGACTGGTAGTTCACACGATTGCCCGTCACTTCCTGATACTTGGCTGCCCACTTGGCATAGATTGGATAGGGAAAAGAAGCGCCGGCGCCTGTGATATCGGCTGCCTGAGCGGCCAAAGAGGCAGCGCCAATGGCGATACCAAAAGAAACTTGTTTTAGAACACGTTTAAACATCGAGTAGTCCTCTTGAACTGTTTAACAATTTACACAGGCACACCCTGCATAAACAACATGCTAAACAGCCAATATGACATGTTCGTGACAGACAGGCAGTTTTTTACTTATCGAGCAATTCCATGAGTTTTTCCTGCATATTGACCGCACGCCCCCGCCCCTTGACCTTTTGATATGCGCCATTCGGAAGCGCTCGCCATGCCAGTTGGTTATCACGCATGGCCCAACTGAACGATTCGCTAATAACGCGTTTTTTCAAAACCTTATCAAGCACCGGAAACCCAACCTCAACCCGGCGGAAAAAATTACGGTCCATCCAATCAGCGGAAGATAAATAAACATGCTCGGTTCCGTTATCGTAAAAATAAAACACCCGTGAATGTTCAAGAAAACGCCCCACAATAGACCGTAAACGGATATTTTCCGACAACCCCGGCACGCCGGCACGCAATGCGCATGCCCCCCGAACAACCAAATCCACCTTCACGCCGGCCTGGCTTGCCTGGTAAAGCGCATCAATCACCTGACGCTCCAGCAAGGAGTTCATTTTCGCCTTAATACTGGCTTTCCGACCCGCTTTGGCGTGCTCTGCTTCGCGTTGAATCAACGCAATGACAGTGTCATGCAACGTAAAGGGCGACTGTAAAAGCAACTGCAACGGACGACGCGACCCCAACCCGGTTAACAATGAAAATACTTTATCCATGTCTTCGCACATCCGCGGGTTTGCAGTCAGTAACCCGAAGTCGGTATACAACCGCGTCGTGCGCATATGGTAATTACCGGTACCCAAGTGTCCGTAGCGCCTTATGTGCCCTTTTTCCCGGCGTAGTACAAGCGCCATTTTGGCGTGCGTTTTGTGGCCTACCACCCCATAACTCACGTGCGCCCCAACCTCTTCCAAACGGGATGCCCAGTTAATATTGGTCTGCTCGTCAAAGCGCGCCATGAGCTCAACAACAACCGTCACTTCCTTCCCCGCCTTGGCGGCGGCCAGAAGAACCGCCATCAACTCGGAGTCCTCCCCCGTTCGGTAAATAGTTTGTTTGATAGCCACAACATCCGGATCGCGCGCCGCCGCCACCAAAAAATCCAGAACGGGCTGAAAAGACTGATAAGGGTGGTGCAGCAAGTAGTCTTTTTTCCCGATAATCTCGAAAATTGCCGAAGGGTGGTGGGAAATATCGGCAAAAGGCGAAGGTACCCTTGGACGATAATCAGGAAAAAACAACTCAGGGCGATCGACCAGGTTACATACCTGCATGAGACGGGAAAGATTAACCGGCCCATTCACTTTATAGGTATCGTGAGGCTCAAGCAAAAACTCTTGCTGCAGGAAAGCCACCAGCTTTTGCGGTATGACATGATCAACCTCAAGACGAACCGCAGCCCCAAAATTGCGCTGCGACAACTCCCCTTGAAGCGCAAGGCGCAAGTTGGTAATTTCTTCCTCATCGACGAAAAGATCGCTGTTACGCGTTACACGCCACTGGTAACAACCGCTCACCTCAAGCCCGGGGAATAACTCTCCCACGAACTCACTGATCAGAGTTGAAAGCAAAATGAAACCATGTGGTATACCCGCCACTTCCGGTGGCATTCTAATCACGCGGGGCAACGCGCGCGGCGCCTGCACAATAGCAATATGGCCTGGTCGACCAAACGCGTCTTCGCCCGACAACGCGACAATAAAATTCAAACTTTTGTTGAATACACGCGGGAAAGGGTGTGCCGGGTCGAGCCCGATTGGCGTGAGCAGCGGCATCACGTCGCGCATAAAAATCTCATGAGCCCACAGCCGCTGCTCTTCGGTCCAGCGCAACGGATCGGTCAGGCCTATCCCTTCTTTAGCCAGCTTGGGAAGAATTTGATTGGTTAAGAGACTATATTGCTTTTCAACCAACTGCCTCGTGGCGAGCTGAACGCGATCAAATGCCTCGCCCGGCGTGTAGCCGTCGGGCCCAACCATATGCGCGTTGCGGGCCAGCTGCTCTTTAAGGCTTGAAATCCGGATTTCAAAGAACTCATCGAGATTTGAACTGACAATACAAACATAACGCAGGCGTTCCAGCAACGGGGTCGAATCATACTCAGCCATCGCCAACACCCGCTCATTGAACTTAAGTAAGGACAATTCACGATTAAGCAGCGCAGGCTGCATCGGTGACGCAGGAACGATCGACGGCATACGGTTTCCGGATAAAAAAGACGATGATGTCACTTATACGACATCTATTTGACACGATTATGACAACCGCCTCGTAGACATTCAAGCGATTCACCGGTAATTTAGAACGCAACTATCGCAACACTATTTATAATTTACGCTTAAACAAACAAAACTCGGGTTTATGGATCACTTACTTGCGGCCGTCGATCTCGGTTCAAACAGCTTCCGGCTCTCTATAGGCCGCGTGGTGCAACAAGACAATATCGCACATATTTACGCCGTTGATCGACTAAAAGAGTCGGTGCGTCTGGCCGCCGGTTTGGGGCCCGACAATCGCCTTGACAATGCATCCATAGAACGCGCCCTTACCATTCTTCGACGCTACGGGGAACGACTGACAGGGTTTGACCCTGATCGTGTGCGCGCCGTCGCCACCAGCACCTTCCGGGTTGCCCGTAATGTCGATGAAATATTGCCGCGCGCCGAAGAAGCTTTGGGTTTTCCCATTGAAGTGATTTCAGGGCAAGAGGAAGCGCGGCTTATTTTCTCAGGCGTTGCAAACGAGCTGCCTCCTTCCGACAATAAACGCCTTGTTATCGACATTGGCGGGGGTTCAACCGAAGTCATTATCGGGAAAAGCTTTGAACCCATGCAATTGTCTTCATTGCTCATGGGCTGCGTAAGTTACACGCAAAAATATTTTCCTGACAGCGTCGTGTCGGGCGAACGGATGGACAAAGCCGTGCTGGCCGCACGGCGCGAATTCGAAGGCGTGGCCAAACGATTTCGGAAAATGGGCTGGCAAGAGGCCTATGGCTCTTCAGGCACTGCGAAAGGTTTGTTTGCCGTACTAACCGATTCACACATGTCAAGGCAAGGCATTACACTCGACGGCCTGGAAAAACTGCGCCGAAAACTGGTGGAAGATCGCCAGGTTATTGTAGAAGAACTGCCTGGCTTGAAAGAATCCCGAGCAGCTGTTCTGCCCGGCGGGCTGGCCATTATGCTGGCGGCATTTTACGAACTGGGAATTGAAACCATGATGCAGGGCGAAGGTGCCTTGCGGGTGGGAGTACTTTACGATCTTCTGGGACGCGAATCAAAACACGACAAACGAGACGAAACCGTTCGCCAGTTTATGCGTCGCTATCATATCGACCAAGGTCAGGCCACGCGAGTCAGAGCCTGTGCGCTCCATTTATTTAATACGATTCCGGTTAATAAAGAAGAAAAAGAAGATTTACAGAAATGGCTGGGCTGGGCGGCAGACCTGCACGAACTGGGAATGTCCATTACCGCAGAGGACTACCACAAACACGGTGCGTATATCCTCAAACATGCAGACATGCCGGGTTTTTCCACAGATGAGCAGGCTATTATTTCCTGGTTTACGTTAGGGCACTCAGGGAAACTTAGAAAACTGAAAACCTATCGCCCTACCTGGGGTCAATGGGTTGCCCTGCTTTGCATGAGGTTGTCTGCATTATTAATGCGGCCCCGAGAGAATCTAGGCCGGATACCGTTAAGCCTGATGGTTAAAGGCCGTGCATTGACCATTACGATAAATTCCGCCTGGCTTAAGGCGCATCCACTCACCGAATATTCTTTACAGAATGAAGTGAATGAATGGGAAAAAGCCGGATTTAAAATTATTTTAGCGGCTCAGTAAGCTCCGGCAAACTTAAACCCTGCAGCTCAAAGCTGCAGCACGCAACATACTAATCGAGCCCAAAATGTTTGCGATAGCGTTCATCAAGCCGGTTCATATCGAGCAAAACAGGAAAGTCAGCCGTGTTGAAATCGGGGTCCCAGGCCGGCTCGCCGCAAATCGTGGCACCCAGCTTCAGGTAACCTTTGATGAGCGGTGGAATACGCGCCGGCAGAGAACTGTTCAATCGCTCAACCGGATAACAATGGCGTGGCACAACCCTGGGCACCTCTGGGCGTTCATTTAACATTTTGCAGGCTGTACGCCACACTTCCGCTGCGGTAACGCCATCGTCGCGTAAACTCACGCTGGCACAACCCAACATATAGCGTAACCCCTGTTGTTTCATCAGAGTGGCAATACCCGACCACAACAACATGATGACCGATCCGTTCCGATAGTCGGCGTGGATGCAAGAGCGCCCCACCTCTGCCATATCGGAACGTAAAGACGCGAGCGTTGAAATATCAAACTCTGATTCAGAGTAGTAACCACCCGCCTTGGCAACATTGGTGGGCGGAAGAAACCGATACGTACCAACCACACGGCCTGTATTGATTTCTTTCACCATGACGTGTTCGCACCAAGGATCATAACGATCTGCATCGAGACCGTCGACCGCGTCGGGAAACACCGCGTTCATTTCTTCGGTAAATACCTTGTACCTAAGCCGCTGAATTGCCTCCAGCTCTTCATTGGTGCGGGCCAGACCCATAACCAAGCCCTCTACGGGTGATTTAGGCCACACGGCAGCGGTATCGACAGTTGCGTTCACACGCACAAGCTCTAGCATAGATATCACTCCACAAACACACCACGGATTATGTACGCCTAATATTTCAGGACTTTGATATTTACGTTACTGCTTTGTTAAATTCACTGCAACCAATTCTCGCACACATTGCTCGGCCAAGTCAGCCTCCTCAGCCTCAACCATTAAACGCAATTTTGGCTCGGTTCCGGAAGCCCTGATCAAAACCCGCCCCCGCTCACCCAACTTCTCCTCGACCCGCGCACGCGCCGCAAGCAAGCCGGCATGTTTTTCCCAGTCAATACCCGGCTCAAGCCCTACATTCACCATTTTTTGCGGGTACATATACAAGCCGGCCACCAATTCGGGCAAATCCAGGCCCGTTTTACGTATCGCCGTTAATACCTGCAGAGCGGCAATAATGCCATCTCCCGTGGTGTGACAGTCGAGGCTGAGCAAGTGACCGGAACTTTCCCCCCCGTAAAGCCAACCCTTTTGCTGCATCAGTTCAAGCACATAACGATCGCCGACGTTGGCGCGCGCGAAACCGACGCCCAATGCCTGCATCTGCTTTTCAAAACCCAGATTCGTCATGAGCGTACCCACAACGCCCGCAACCGGGCCGTTCGCCAGGCGCCCTTTCACCAAAACATAAAGCAACTCATCGCCGTTGTAGACGCGCCCGTCGGCATCAACCATTTGTAAACGATCGGCATCTCCGTCTAGTGCAATGCCCAGGTCGGCCCCTTCTTCACGCACAGTGCGAGCCAGATTTTCAGGATGTAATGCGCCCACACCTTCATTAATATTGAATCCATCGGGTTGACAACCGATTTCCACTACTTCGGCACCGAGTTCACGAAACACGTGCGGCGCGATATGATAGGCCGCCCCATGAGCTGCATCGACAACCAAACGCAAATCCGACAAATCGAGATGATTGGGAAACGTGCTTTTGCAAAATTCAATATAGCGCCCTGCAGCGTCTTCGACTCGTCGGGCTCGACCCAATGATTCCGAACTAACACACCCCAATTCACCGTCAATGGCCGCCTCGATCTCAGACTCAATCGCATCGGGCAACTTCATGCCATAAGCAGAAAAAAACTTGATGCCGTTGTCATGATAAGGATTATGCGACGCGCTAATAACGATACCGGCCGTCAGGCGCAAAGCACGTGTCAGATAAGCAACTGCGGGGGTTGGAACCGGCCCAGCCAACAGGACATCAACCCCGGCAGCCGATAACCCAGCTTCAAGTGCAGATTCAAGCATATACCCCGAGATGCGGGTATCTTTACCGATAATAACGGTTGGCCGTCCGCGACCATGCGTATGATGACGCGCCAACACCTGTCCGGCGGCAAAACCCAGCTTCAACGCGAAATAGGGATTAATCGTTGCCCCACCCACAACACCACGAACGCCGTCCGTACCAAAGTATTTTCGTTGACTCATTCTTCTATTCCATTTTCTACCGCCTGCCACACCTTAATGGCATCCAGCGTAAGCGCAACATCGTGTACCCGCACTATTTTCGCACCTCTGGCAATACCCGCCAAGGCACCGGCCACACTGCCCCCCAGACGATCGCGCGCCTCACGGCCGGTAACATGCCCAATCATCGATTTGCGGGATAATGCCACCACCAATGGATAATCGCCAAACTGCAATTCGGCAACCCTGCGTAACAACGTATAATTTTGTGCGGCTGTTTTACCAAACCCAAATCCAGGGTCAATCACCACTCTGGAGGCGCTCACGCCTGCGGTCAGCAATGCTTCTACCCGTTCTACCAGGAAAGCACGGACATCCGCCACAACGTCATCGTAACGGGGCGCGCTCTGCATTGTTCGCGGCTCGCCCTGCATGTGCATCACACACAAACCACAATTCGAATCGGTGACGGCCTCGATCGCACCTGGCTGCCGGAACCCATAAATATCGTTGATCATGTCTGCCCCAGCCTGCAAAGCGCGCCGCATAACAAACGGCTTGAACGTGTCGACGGAAATCGGCACATCATGCGGCCTTAGCGCTTCAATAACAGGCAATAGACGTTGAAGCTCTTGTTCCACATCGACCGGTTGCGCCCCGGGGCGGGTTGATTCGGCTCCGATATCAATAATATCGGCTCCTTCATCGATCAGGCGACGCGCATGGGCAATGGCCCGGTCTGTTTGGAAATGTAATGAACCATCCGAAAAAGAATCCGGCGTGATGTTCAGGATACCCATAACAAGCGGGCGCTTGAACGTCAGTTCAAAGCGCCCGCACAACAATGTTGAATTCATTCGTAAGACAAAAAATAAGGTCTAAGCAGGATTGGTTGCCGTATCGGAGCCACCTTCTTTATTATCGGAGGCCGATACCCCCTCGGAAGGCGTACTGCCCGAAGACGAGTCGTCGGAGGACTCATCCAAACCTTTGGGAGGCCGAGGTGGACGACCAGACATAATATCGTCGATTTGATCAGAGTCGATCGTTTCCCACTCCAGCAGTGCTTTGGTCATGGCTTCCATTTTGTCGCGGTTACCCTCGATAATGTCACGCGCTATCGTGTACTGCTGATCGATGATATTACGAATTTCCTGATCAACCTTTTGCATGGTGGACTCAGACACATGGGTTGTTTTCGTTACACTGCGCCCCAAAAAGACCTCGCCTTCGTTTTCGGCATACACCATGGGCCCAAGAGATTCAGTCATGCCGTAACGTGTTACGATATCGCGTGCGATGGCCGTTGCCCGTTCGAAGTCGTTCGACGCACCCGTCGTCATTTGATTCATGAACACTTCTTCAGCAATACGTCCCCCGAACAACACCGCAATGGTGTTCAGCAAACGCTCCTTGTCCATACTATAGCGATCACCTTCAGGCAACTGCATGGTAACGCCCAATGCACGGCCATGTGGAATGATAGTAACTTTATGGACCGGATCTGTTTTCGGCAACGAACGCGCCACCAGCGCGTGGCCGGACTCGTGGTAAGCCGTATTACGCCGTTCTTCCTCGGGCATGACAAGCCCACGGCGTTCAGCGCCCATAATAATCTTGTCTTTGGCTTTTTCGAAGTCTTGCATGTCAACGGTACGACCACTGCGCCGTGCCGCAAATAATGCAGCCTCATTCACCAGGTTAGCCAAATCCGCACCGGAAAAACCAGGTGTGCCGCGCGCCAGCACATGGGCGTCGACGTTAGTTGAAAGCGGCACTTTACGCATGTGCACTTTCAGAATTTGTTCACGGCCACGAATATCCGGCAGACCCACTACAACCTGGCGGTCGAAACGGCCGGGACGCAATAACGCCGGGTCGAGCACATCGGGACGATTAGTAGCAGCAATAACCAAAACGCCCTGCCCGGTCTCAAAGCCATCCATTTCAACCAGCAATTGGTTCAAGGTTTGTTCGCGCTCGTCGTTACCACCGCCCAAACCTGCACCGCGCTGACGACCCACGGCATCGATTTCATCGATAAAAATAATGCAAGGAGCCTGCTTCTTTGCGTTTTCGAACATGTCGCGAACGCGCGCCGCGCCCACGCCGACGAACATTTCAACGAAATCCGAACCGGAAATGCTGAAAAACGGTACTTTCGCTTCACCGGCAATAGCCTTGGCCAGCAAAGTTTTACCAGTACCCGGTGACCCGACAAGCAGAACGCCGCGTGGAATACGCCCGCCCAGACGCTGGAACTTGGTGGGGTCGCGCAGGAAATCAACCAGTTCCTTAACGTCTTCCTTGGCCTCATCGCAGCCCGCCACATCAGCAAACGTAATATTGTTGGTGTTTTCGTCCATCATTCGGGCACGTGATTTACCGAAACTGAACGCACCACCCTTGCCGCCACCCTGCATTTGGCGCATGAAGAAAATCCATACTGCGATTAACAGCAACATGGGGAACCAGGAGATAAACACACTGGTAAGGAAGGAGGGCTCTTCCCGGGCTTTGCCGGAAACCTGCACACCCGACTTGACCAGTTCCGGCACCATCCAGAGATCACCCGGGGAAGTTAATGTGTAAGGACGACCGGATTCAGGCGTCACGTGTAGCGTGTCCCCCTGGATATCCACCTTGGAAATACGCCCAGCCCGGGCGTCATCCATGAACTGGGTATATGTGACGGTTTCAGACGTGGTCACACGACCATCGAACTGCTTAAAAACCGTAAACAGCACCAGCGCAATCACCATCCAGATTGCGACTTTGGAAAACGAGTTGTTCAACGCCAACCTCCTGAAAATACCGGGCCAGACAAAACTGACAGAAATCTGACCAACCGCTGATAAGCCATTCTAACCTGTCCGACGGTTTTATGGGGAAACCCTGACACCCGTAGACTTAAGACGTTGCCCTACAAGAAAAGTTTCTGAAGACTTATCGCGCGACGCCTTGGGTTTGCGCTCTACCACACGTACAAAGTGTTGTTTGAACATCTGGACGATCTGAGAAAACCCACTGCCGTGAAACGCCTTCACAATCAGCGCACCATCGGGCTTCAGATGACTCATCGAAAACTCAAGCGCCAACTCACAAAGATGCTGGATACGTGCGGAATCTGCAGCCCCTACACCCGATAAGTTGGGGGCCATATCGGAAATCACAAGGTCAACCCTCGAACCACCCAACATTTCCTCAAGCTGACGCAGCACACTTTCCTCACGAAAGTCTCCCTGAATAAACTCCACCCCGGCAATCGGCTCCATGGGTAATAGATCTAGTGCGATAATACGCCCATCGACTCGCCCACCGGCTCCAAGCAATCGCTCGCGTACAACCTGCGACCAACTGCCCGGTGTTGCACCCAGGTCAACCACAATGTCACCCTTACGCAACAGTTTTTCGGTGTCCAGTATTTCGGTTAATTTGTATGCCGCGCGTGCGCGATAACCCTTTTGTTGCGCCATTTTCACAAAAGGGTCGTTAATATGCTGGTGAACCCAGTTTTTCGAGAATTTTTTCTTCGCCATTCCCTTACAATCTCTTTATGCCGAAATTAGAACTTACTTCGCAAGAACGCAGCGCACTTCGCGCCCGCGCCCACCCTTTGCGCCCCGTCGTTTTACTTGGCGACAAGGGCCTCACCGAGGCCGTCATCAAGGAAATCGATCGTAATCTTACCGCGCACCAACTTATTAAAGTGAAAGCCGCCGGTGAAGATCGCGACTCCCGTCAGGAAATGCTTGACACTTTATGCGAAACCTTATCGTGTGCACCCGTTCACCATTTGGGCAAAACATTAATTCTGTATCGCCCCAATGAGTCGGAATTGGCCGCTCAAGCTGCCGATTTACAGACCCGCGCCGTGCGCAGGGCATCGGAGCCTCACACGCCTAAAAAACTGGCAGCATCGGGCATCACACGCACCCGCAAAGGTGAAATCGCAAAGCGTGCAGCCCGTAAAACAGAGCGTCTTGAAGAAGCCGCTCCGCAAGCGCGAAGAGCCGCGTCAATGGACGGCCTGCAAAAACCCGGTATGCGTAAAGTTGCCGGCTCACATGGCATTCCCAGACGATCCGGCAGCGCGCTGTCTTTGAAGGCCGGCGCCCGGCGGCGCCTGGGCACCAGAAGCCGTTAAGCTTTGTGTTGCGGCCTGCTAAAAACAAAAGCCCGTCACGCTATGGGTGCGGGCCTGCAACAAAATTGCGCCATCAAGCGCTTGCCTGACGCATGAGTAACGCCGGGCTGACTAATCAGACATAGCTGATCGACAAGACTTCGTACTCACGCACACCCGAGGGCGCCTGAACCTCAACAACATCGCCTTCCGAACGACCAATTATTGCACGGGCGACCGGACTGGAAATAGAGATGCGATTTTCGCGGATATCCGCCTCAATATCACCCACAATCTGGTAACGGACTCGTTGCCCTGATTCCAGGTCCTCGATTTCCACAGTTGCGCCAAATACCGCCTTGCCCTCGGTATCAAGTGTCGAGGGGTCAATAACTTGCGCATTCGACAAGGTTCCTTCCAACTCTTTGATACGACCTTCCACAAACGCCTGCCTTTCACGCGCAGCATCGTACTCGGCGTTCTCCGACAGATCGCCTTGAGCACGCGCTTCGGCAATGGCATTAATGACCTCGGGCCGTTCCACGGTTTTCAATCGATGTAATTCTTGTTGTAAGCGCTCAACACCGCTTACTGTCAACGGAATCGCAGACATAATGCTTCCTGAATAAAGTAAAAAGACGCCCCGAGAGGAGCGCCGGATTGATCACAACAAAGTTGTGGAGACAAAGCAAATCCCCGGATCGAAGAACCGGGGATCTGGGGTTATTGTCGGCAAAGTTCAGATAAAAAGCAAGTCATTAGGTTAAACGAATTAAAACTAATGGTTATAGCGATTTTCCACGACTGCCAATTCGTAAGAGCGCATACAAAATAATCGCGCCAAATGTAGCCGTACCGATGCCGTCCAGGCGGAACGCACCCAACTGAAGCCCAAAATTACCCGCGCCCAGGACCAACGTAACCGATGCCACAATCAAATTGCGATTATTGGTGAAATCAACCTGATTAACCACCCAGATACGGGCACCTGCAATGGCAATGAGCCCAAAAACCACAATTGACATGCCGCCCAGGACCGGCCCTGGAATTAATTGAATCAACGCACCAAACTTGGGTGAAAAGCCAAGAAAAATAGCGATTAAAGCCGCAATAACAAAAACCAACGACGCGTAAATACGGGTCACGGTCATGACACCAATATTCTCGGCATAGGTTGTAACGCCTGTTCCCCCAACGGCGCCCGACACCATAGTGGCAACGCCGTCCCCAACGAATGCCCGGCCCAGATACTTATCAAGATTTTGGCCTGTCATGGCGCTGACAGCCTTGATATGCCCCAAATTTTCAGCAACAAGAATAATGGCAACCGGGGCAATGACGCTCATGGCGCCAACTTCGAAAACCGGGCTGGAGAAAGTGGGCAGACCGAACCACGCCGCGCTTGCTACACCGCTGAAATCCATTGGGGTACCGAAACCCATGCCGTTAGCCAAAACCCAATACAGAAAACAAGCCAAAAGCAAGCCAACCAGAATAAGCAGCCGTTGCGTAACCCCTCGCGTATAGACCGCTACGCCGCCCACGCATAAAACGGTTAACAACGCCATAAGTGCTTCGAAAGTGGTACCGCCCATCGCCCCTTTTACGGCAATAGGTGCCAGGTTCAAGCCAATGACGGCCACAATGGAGCCAGTAACAACCGGCGGCATCCAATTGTCGATCCAATTGGCGCCGTCACCGGAACGCGCGTTAATCCACCAAACGATCAGGCCAATAACCGTATACACGACCCCACAGGCAATAATAGCCCCCAGCGCCACGCCGATATTGGCATTGGGCCCGGCGCCGGCATAGCCGGTAACCGCAATGACGCCGCCAATAAATGCAAAGCTCGATCCTAAATAACTGGGAACACGTCCGCCTACAAAGAAAAAGAAAATGAGGGTACCGATACCCGACATGAGAATCGCGACATTGGGATCAAAACCCATTAAAAGCGGCGCAAGAATCGTGGAGCCAAACATAGCCACCACGTGCTGTGCGCCCATCGCAACGTTTTGAGGCCACGACATGTACTCATTGGGCTGAACCACCCCTCCCTGGGCATCCGGGCTGACTTTACGCCAAGCTGGGAAATAAGAATCTGACATTGAAATGCCTTTTTAAAGTGTTGTTGATATTGAAATTTTTTACAGCTGGGCGTGAGTTTAAGGGTGTGTACGCACAACCGCAACTATTCTGATGCCCGCGGCTTGCGCTTTCGCTTTTGCGCCGCCCGGTCATAAAGGAAATTCGGTACCAAACCAAGCAATCGCCCCACCCACGCCATTTGCCAGGGTATAACGCGATAACCGTCGCCCCGTTCAATCGCTTTGGCCGCACGCTCGGCAAACGCATCAACCGGCATTAAAAACGGCATATGGTAGGGATTGCGTGCCGTCATGGGCGTGTCAATAAACCCGGGAGCCAACGTGACGACCTTTATCCCGGTATTGGCAAGCTCTACTCGCAAACTTTCACAATAATTGCGCACGGCGGCCTTTGATGCACTGTAAGCACCTGCACCCGGCAAGCCCCGAACGCCGGCAACACTGCCCACCGCAACCAATCGGCCGTCTGATCTGGCTTTCATGCCGGCAATGAATGGCTCGAATGTCGCCACGGTGGCCATCACATTGGTCTGCATAATGCGCTGAAAGATATCGAAATCCTCCTCGGCCTCGGTCAGCGTTCCAACACTGATACCCGCCGATGCGATTACGACATCAACCGGCCCGGTTGCCTGAAAAGCATGCGCGGCCTCATGCAAGGCAACGCGATTGTTTACATCAAGCGCATAGGTTTGATGGTGTTCGCCCTCTACCGAGTCAATCACCTTTTGAAGCGCATCAGCTCGACGGGCAACCAAACCCAACTCACATCCTTGAGCGGCATAAAAACGGGCGAGCGCGGCGCCAATGCCGCTGCTCGCCCCGGTAATGAACACGCGCTTCACTAACCTGGCCCGCCTGTGGCGCTACGCGACCAAGGTTTGATGCAAATGTTGCAACGAGTAAACCTTCAGACCGTCACCCTGACGCAGATATTGCAAGCCCTCGACCGCGGCTCGCGCACCGGCAATGGTTGTAAAGAACGTGACCCTGGAAGCCAGCGCGACCGTACGAATATGACGAGAGTCTGCAATAGCGTTGCGACGCTCCTCCACCGTGTTGATGACCAAGGAAATTTCATTATTCTTGACCATGTCGACAATGTTCGGACGCCCTTCTGCAACCTTGTTAACCACTTGAACCGGAATGCCGGCTGCTTCGATCGCTGACGCAGTTCCTCGGGTTGCCAGAATGCTGAACCCGAGATCAGCCAAACCGCGGGCGACCTCAACCGCCTTGGGCTTGTCCTGCGCCTTCACGCTGATGAACGCCACGCCGGATTTCGGCAAAGTAACGCCGGCAGCCATTTGCGACTTCACAAACGCTTCGCCGAAGCTTTCGCCTACGCCCATGACCTCACCGGTGGACTTCATTTCAGGCCCGAGGATTGTGTCGACCCCAGGGAATTTAACAAACGGGAATACGGCTTCTTTAACCGAGAAGTACTGTGGCACCACTTCTTTAGTCACGCCCAGATCGGCCAATGAACGACCCGCCATCACGCGCGCTGATATTTTCGCCAGTTGAAGCCCCGTGACCTTGGAAACGTAAGGAACCGTTCGCGAGGCGCGCGGATTCACTTCAAGAACATAAACTTCGTTGTCTTGAAGGGCAAATTGAACGTTCATTAGCCCTTTCACATTCAAGGCACGGGCCATCAGCCCCGTTTGGCGCTTGATTTCTTCGATTTCCTGTTCCGACAAGGAATATGGCGGCAAACTGCACGCCGAGTCACCCGAGTGCACACCGGCTTGTTCAATATGCTCCATGACGCCGCCGATAAACACCCGCTCGCCGTCGGAAATACAGTCGACATCGACTTCGGTTGCATTATTCAGGAAATGATCAAGCAAAACGGGAGAATCGTTACTGACTTTCACCGCTTCACGCATATAGCGTTCCAAATCGGCAGGCTCGTGCACAATCTCCATGGCGCGGCCACCCAGAACATAGCTGGGGCGCACGACCAACGGGTAGCCAATTTCGGCTGCCAGGGCCATTGCCTCGCCTTCTGTACGGGCAGTTCTATTCGGAGGTTGCCGCAAACCAAGTTTGCTAAGCAATTTCTGGAAACGCTCCCGATCTTCCGCAATGTCGATTGATTCCGGGCTGGTCCCGATAATGGGTACGCCGTTTGCTTCAAGGGCACGCGCCAGTTTTAACGGGGTTTGCCCGCCATACTGCACAATCATGCCAACCGGCTTTTCCTTGTGCACGATTTCCAATACGTCTTCAAGCGTGAGTGGCTCGAAATACAGTCTGTCGGACGTATCGTAATCGGTGGAGACCGTTTCCGGATTGCAATTGACCATGATGGTTTCATAGCCATCATCACGTAATGCCAGAGCGGCATGAACGCAACAATAGTCGAATTCAATCCCCTGACCAATCCGGTTCGGACCACCGCCCAGTACAATAATTTTCTGTTTGTCGGTAGGCACCGACTCGCATTCCTCTTCATAAGTGGAATACATGTAAGCGGTTTTGGTTTCGAATTCCGCAGCGCAGGTGTCAACCCGCTTATATACCGGACGAACCCCCAGTTGATGGCGTACTTTACGCACTTCACCCTCAGAGGTATCAAGCAGAAAAGCCAGGCGACGGTCGGAAAACCCGCGACGTTTCAATTCGCGCATCGTGCCGTGATCAAGATCGGCCAGCGTGCGCTGCTCAAGCGCCAGTTCGATGTCCACAATTTCCTTGATTTGAGCCAGAAACCATGGATCGATCTTGGTGAGGTTATGGACTTCGTCGAGCGTAAAACCCTGTGCAAAAGCATCGCCCACATACCAGATACGCTCCGGCCCAGGCTCACCCAACTCAACCTGAATTTTTTCACGGTCGGTCGTTTTCTGATTCAAGCCGTCGACACCCACCTCAAGGCCTCGCAAGGCTTTCTGAAATGACTCTTGGAACGTGCGCCCCATTGCCATGACTTCGCCAACCGACTTCATTTGTGTGGTTAAGCGGGAATCGGCCTGAGGGAACTTCTCGAACGCAAAACGCGGTACTTTTGTTACCACGTAATCAATTGTGGGCTCGAATGAAGCAGGCGTTGCCCCACCCGTAATTTCATTTCGCAATTCATCGAGCGTATAACCCACTGCCAGACGCGCAGCCACTTTCGCAATAGGAAAGCCGGTCGCTTTCGAAGCCAAAGCCGATGAACGCGAAACCCGCGGATTCATTTCAATGACAATCATGCGGCCATTGTGCGGGTTCAGGGCAAACTGAACATTCGATCCACCGGTATCAACACCAATTTCACGCAATACCGCAATCGATGCATCACGCATGATCTGGTATTCCTTGTCGGTCAAGGTTTGCGCCGGCGCCACCGTAATGGAGTCGCCCGTATGCACGCCCATTGGGTCCAGGTTCTCGATTGAGCACACGATAATGCAGTTGTCGGCGCGGTCGCGCACCACTTCCATTTCGTACTCTTTCCAGCCCAGCAACGACTCTTCGATCAACAGCTCATTGGTAGGGGAGGCTTCCAGACCACGACGGCAAATGGTTTCGAACTCTTCAGTGTTATACGCAATACCGCCACCTGAGCCGCCCAACGTGAAACTGGGGCGAATCACCACTGGAAACCCTGCCCCCCCCGAGACTTCAGAGATTTGACGCTGGACATCCCATGCCTCGTCCATTGAATGCGCAAGCCCGGACTTGGCAGACTCAAGACCAATTTTGGTCATGGCATCTTTAAATTTCAGCCTGTCTTCCGCTTTATCGATTGCGGCCGCATTCGCACCGATCAACTCAACGCCATGCTTTTCCAACACACCGAAACGCTCGAGATCAAGCGCGCAATTAAGCGCCGTTTGTCCACCCATCGTAGGCAAAAGCGCATCGGGCTTCTCAACTTCAATAATCTTTTCAACCGCTTGCCATGTAATGGGTTCAACGTAAGTAACGTCGGCGGTTTCCGGATCCGTCATGATGGTCGCCGGATTACTATTGACCAAAATAGTGCGATAGCCCTCGGCTTTCAGCGATTTGCAGGCCTGGGCGCCGGAGTAGTCAAATTCGCAGGCTTGCCCAATAACAATTGGGCCCGCACCAATAATAAGAATGCTTTTAATATCTGTACGCTTTGGCATGATGCTGAATTAGTTCCGTGCAGCCATAAGGCTAATGAATTTGTCGAAAAGCACCACAATGTCGTGTGGCCCGGGGCTGGCTTCGGGATGACCCTGAAAACAAAACGCAGGTGCGTCGGTTAGCTCGAAACCTTGCAATGTGCCGTCGAACAGCGAAATATGGGTTACCCGTGTGTTTTCAGGAAGGCTATCGGCGTCAACCGCAAACCCGTGATTCTGACTGGTAATGAACACGCGCCCGGAGCTCAAGTCTTGTACCGGATGATTCGCACCATGATGCCCCGTTTTCATTTTCAGCGTTTTACCCCCCACGGCCAGCCCCATGATTTGATGGCCCAGGCAAATACCAAACAACGGAATTTTTTTCTGGATAGCCGCGCGTGCTGTAGCCACAGCGTAGTCACATGGCTCTGGGTCCCCCGGGCCGTTGGCCAGGAAAAGGCCGTCGGGATTGAGTGATAGCGCCTCTTCAACGGGCGTTTGAGCCGGCACCACAGTAATGCGGCAACCACGCTGCTTCATGAGACGCAGGATGTTCGACTTTACGCCGAAATCGTATGCCACAACGTGATATTTGCCGTCGTTATTCTGAGTATGGCCTTGCCCAAGTTCCCAAACGTTTTCAGTCCACTCATAACGCTTTTGAGTAGACACAACTTTCGCCAGATCTTGTCCGGCCATGCCGGCAAAAGCCTTGGCGAGCTTAATAGCCTGTTGCGCATCATCGCCCACCATAATGCAGGCGCCCTGCGCACCGCTCTCACGCAAAATTCGCGTAAGTTTACGGGTATCGACACCCGAAATCGCCACCACGCCCTGCTCGCGCAAATACTCGGGCAGCGACTGCGTTGAGCGAAAGTTTGAAACGCGCAAAGAACAGTCACGAATAACCAGCCCGGCGGAATGAACACGAGCAGACTCAACGTCTTCCGGATTAACGCCGGTATTGCCAATGTGGGGATAAGTAAGTGTAACGATTTGGCCGTTGTAACTGGGATCGGTCAGAATTTCCTGATACCCGGTCATGGATGTATTGAAGACAATCTCGGCGACAGTATGTCCATCGGCGCCGATAGAGACACCCTTGAAGATGGTTCCGTCCGCCAATGCCAAGATTGCTGGAGACAAAGAGGATGTCCCCTCTGGAAGAAGAGATGGCAGCACAGTGTGAACCCCGATTGAAATTTTTCAGTAAGTAAACCTTGGGATTATACCGTGAGAAGCAAGCCTTTTCAGATACCGCTAAAATCAAAACACACTTACCGTCACCAAAAAGCTGTCTTATGCCTAATCAACTTGAATCTTTACGTCAGTACACCACCGTTGTCGCCGACACGGGCGATTTCGATGTTATGCGTGAACATCGTCCAACCGATGCCACAACCAATCCGTCACTGATTCTTAAAGCAGTGCGAAAAGAGCGATACCGCCCGTTGCTCGACAAGGTTGTTAAAGATCATGCGGGTGCTCACTTAGCGGAACTCGCCGACCACTTGCTGGTTGCCTTCGGACAGGAAATCTTGCGTATCATTCCCGGACGCGTATCAACCGAAGTTGACGCGCGTCTGTCATTCGACACAACGAAAACCATCGAGCGTGCTCGCGGCATTATCGGCCTGTATGAGGCAGCAGGCATCGAGCGAGAGCGTGTATTGATAAAAATTGCATCGACATGGGAAGGCATCCAGGCCGCACGCGTTCTGCAGGCGGAAGGCATCAGTTGTAACTTAACCCTGTTGTTCAGCCTGCCCCAGGCAGTTGCGTGCGCCGATGCAAACGTTAAACTTATTTCTCCGTTTGTGGGGCGAATCTACGACTGGTACAAGAAGTCAGCCGCCGACAAATGGGATGAACAGGCGAATACTGGCGTAAATGACCCCGGGGTGCAGTCGGTTACCGCCATATATAACTACTTCAAAGCCCGCAGTATTAAAACTGAAGTCATGGGCGCCAGCTTTCGCAATGTCGGCCAAATTATTGCGCTGGCCGGTTGCGATCTATTAACCATTAGCCCCGAACTGTTGCAAACTCTGTCGGCGTCGGAAGCGCCCATTACCCGGCAGTTGAGCCCTGAATCAGCAAAGAAAAACCTCAGTGAAACAATACCTTGCGACGAAGTTTCATTTCGCTACCTGCTGAACGACAGCGCCATGGCCACTGAAAAGCTGGCTGAAGGGATTCGTGTTTTTGTTGCCGATGCGGTTCAGTTGGACCAACTGCTTGAGCAGGCAAAGGCCGGATAAATTTACTCAGGCATCGCGCCGCTCAATCAGCGCCCAGGCCAATGTGCTGGCGTCCACATACTCAAGCTCACTACCCGCGGGTACTCCGCGCGCCAGGCGCGATACTGTTAAGCCGCGGGCGCGCATCAACTCAGTGAGGTAATGGGCCGTCGTCTCGCCTTCCGGGGTGAAATTTGTGGCCAAAATGACTTCTTTCACCACCCCATCCGTTGCGCGTGTCAGCAAACGCTCGAACTGCAGCTCCACCGGGCCCACGCCCTCAAGCGGCGCAAGCCGACCCATTAGCACGTAATACAAGCCACGATAGCCATGGCTCGATTCAAGCATGTTCTGGTCTGCCGGCGTTTCCACCACACACAACAACGTCGGATCACGACGCGCCCCCGCACAAACCGAACAGACTTCCGCTTCGGTAAAGTTGTTGCATCGGAGGCAATGGCGCAAATTGGAAACAGCGTGCGTAAGTGCGTCGGCAATCGTTAGAGCGCCACTTTTGTCATGCTGAAGCAAATGGTAAGCCATCCGGCGAGCCGAACGAACGCCCACCCCAGGCAAGCGCTTCAACGCATCCACCAAAGTTTTTAGCGGCTCCGGTTCGGGCAGCTGAGCATCCATTAGAACGGCAGCTTCATTCCCGGAGGCAAGGGCATACCCGCTGTCACCGAGGCCATTTTTTCCTGTGATGCAGTTTCCGCCTTGCGCAAGGCGTCGTTGAACGCCGCTGCGACCAGGTCTTCCAGCATTTCTTTATCGTCTTCAAGCAAGCTGGGATCAATGGTGATCCGCTTTACGTCATGACGGCAACTCATGGAAACTTTAACCAGGCCACCGCCGGCTGCACCTTCCACCACAATATTTGCCAGCTCTTCCTGAGCCTTCTTCATATTGTCCTGCATTTGCTGGGCCTGACGCATCAAGCCCGCCATCTGGTTTTTCATCATGTCTATTCATTCCCTGGAAAAATATTCGACAAAACAATCATACTGACAAAGACAAACTCAACCCTTACAAAATCACGCTGCTTTGTCATTTAGCGGAACAATTGACCCAGGTAAGATTCTGGCATCAAATTCACGCAATAAATCAAGCACAAGCGGGTCACTTTGCGCCGCCGCTTCGGCCTCATGCTGACGCTTTTGACGCTCTGCCTGCTGAACCGCATGAGCGGTGTCGGAACCCGTTACGCCAAACTCAACGCGCAGTGTTACCACTTGCCCAAAATGTTCCGACAGCAACGTACAAAGACGTGCTTTACCGGGGCTTTCAGCTAACGTTCTGACCGCGACCCGGAGAATAATTTCATTATTGTCCACACCCAGCCATTCACTTTGGCGCGCCAGCTCCGCAGCGACGCCGGTTGCCGCCAGACCTGCTGCCAGCTCCGGCCAGTCTTTGGCCGTCATTTTCTTCAAAGCAGGCGAGACAGGGCGATTCCCGCTTATGGGTTCCTGATAGTTTGCCGGCTCGTCGAAATCAGACACCGGCAACATGAAATCATCTTCCGACGAAACCGCATCGGACTCAGGGTTATCGCCGGCGTCGATATCTGGTGCGTCTTGCGATCGAGGATCGATTTCAGTCGCGGAAATTGGCTTGGGCTCAATTGCTATCTCTTCCCAGGCAGGCACATCATCTGAGTTACTGAGATCTTCTCTGTGACTGGGAGCCTCTGCCTGGCCGCGGCCCTCCCCCCGCACATCGACTTGCGCTGCCGTATCGGCGGTGGGTTCAGAATCCAGAGCCAGCATCGTTGTAGTGGATCGCGCGCTGGTATTTTGACTAACTTGGCCCACCGGTATAGCTTTCGAATCAGGCTGGCCGCGTTTGGTATCTGCTGGTCCGGAAGGAGGTTCAGGCGCACCGCCTGGCAGCAAAGCCAGCATGCGCAGGCATGCCATCACAAACCCGGCGTACTCGTCGGGCGACAAAGCAAGTTCAGAACGACTATGAACCGCCACTGTATAAAAAAGCTGTACAGCATCAGGCGACAGCTTTAGAGCAAGCGCCTTGATATCGTTACAAGCGGGGTCGTCTTCCGGCGTAACGCCGGGCACACGTTGCTCGATTGCCACGCGCGACAACAGGGTCGAAAAATCAGCCAGCGCACCGCTATAGGATAAACCACGCGTAGCAAGCTCATCGGCAATTTGCACGACCGCCGCGCCGTCGCCCGCCGTCAAGCCATCAAGCAACCGAACCAGATAACGCTGGTCGATGGTGCCCAACATGCCGCGGACATCTTCGGCCGACACACGACCTGCACTGTAAGCGATAGCCTGGTCAGTTAACGAAAGCGCATCGCGCATTGACCCTGAAGCAGCCTGAGCGAGCAGGCGCAACGCTGGGACTTCAAACTCAATAGCCTCTTCTTCGAGAATTACCTGCAAATGCCCCACAATGCCTTCGGCGGTCATTTGTTTCAGGTTGAATTGCAAACACCGCGACAAAACCGTAACCGGAATTTTTTGGGGGTCGGTCGTTGCCAAAATAAATTTGACATGAGGAGGCGGCTCTTCAAGCGTTTTCAGCATGGCGTTGAACGCATGACCGCTTAACATGTGGACTTCGTCGATCATGTATACCTTGAACCGACCCGCGCCGGGCGCATACACCGCTTGTTCAAGCAGTTGAGTCATTTCCTCGACACCACGGTTCGACGCAGCATCAAGTTCTACATAATCCACAAAACGCCCGGCATCAATTTCAGTGCATGCCTGACACTGCCCACACGGCGATGACGTGATGCCTTTCTCACAATTCAGCGATTTGGCCAAAATACGCGATAGTGTGGTTTTACCGACACCACGGGTTCCCGTAAATAACCACGCATGATGCAAGCGTTGGGTGTCAAGCGCGTGCGTCAGCGCCCGGACCACATGATCCTGGCCAACAAGAGTGTCAAACGAGCGGGGCCGCCATTTGCGCGCCAGTACCAAATACGTCATGAAGTATTCTTTAATGAAGAAGGCGAGCCTGACTTCGGCACTGGTTCTAAACGACTATGGCTGCTTCGTTCCCGACCTGACCAGGTTTGCCGCCGAACCATGCGAAGGGGCCCGCCAAGCGAAAGTTTAACAGGAATCTGATTCACTATCGGAAATCCAGATGTCGGCTCGCGGAAAGTAGAGCGCCGTTTGCACCGGACGCCCATCAAGCGCGGCAACCGACTGCCGGTACCGCGCCATTTGGTCTGTGTACCGTGACCGCATTCGTGCAACGAATCCCTGGGTAGATTCGCCGGGCACGGGGCAACCTGTTTTGTAATCCACCACCAACCACCCTGCTTCATTATGTACGGCCAAATCAATCACTGAAACACGGCCGTCCGTGTCAAGCAACGCCCACTCACGATATGCATCGGCCAAACCAAGCAACCAGCGACCTCGTTCGCTACGCAATGTGCACTCAATTGTTTCGCATACGACCTGTATTGCCTCGGGTACCCGATGATCAAACAAGCCGGCACGCAATAACTGACGCTGAACAACCTGTTCTCGCTCCGATTCGGATCGGTCGCGCCACACCTGCTCTCCCTGTTTCCCAATTTGCTCCAGCCAGCCGTGAGCAACAATACCGGCAATGGCCTCATCTTGATTCGCCTGAGTCCAGGCGTCACGAGCGCCAAATTGCAACGAGGCGGAAACAGGTGCAATTGCCGGCCGTGCAGGGGTAAGGGATGCCCTAGGCAAGCGCGCGAGTGCAGACCAGGTCTCCGGGGGTGGAGCCCCATTGCGCGACGATCCGACGTTCGCATCAGCGCGCTCTGAAGAATGATTTTCAGTTTGAACCTGCGATACCGTGGCGGCCTCAATAGCGGGCCACAGGCGCCCCAACAAACTATTTGGTGTCGGGGGTTTTACAGCCCCTTCATCATCAACATCCACATCGACGATCAAATGCAAAGCCTCACGGGCACGTGTTACAGCAACATATAACAATCGGTCAATTTCGTAATCGGCGCGCTTTCTTTCCCTGCGTCCCAGATACTCTGCCAACGAATCAACACTACCCGCACTACGCTGCTGAATCGGGCCCAGCAAGACACGCCCTTCAGCCATCTCGACACGCATCAACGGCGTTTCATCCCGCCTGATTCCCTGATGCAACCCCATCAGGATAACGGTGTCGAACTGCAACCCCTTGGACTTATGAATCGTCATCACCTCAACTGCAGCGCCTTCAGTACTTCGTGGGGCCGCATAAAGCCGTTCGATCTGTTGTTCCAACTCAACGGGGTTCAAGCCACCGTACGGTGCCAAACGTTCCACCAACTGCAAAAGGCTTTGTGCATCTGCACGATCTGCTTCCTGAGAATAAACTTTTTCACCTCCGAGCCGTCGCCAACATGCCTCCAGCCACGCAGCGAAAGGCATGCGGCCCGAACGATTTTGCTGATCCAGCAGAACCGCGCATGCGTGACGCACACGCAAGGCTTCGTCTTCCTTGATACCGAGCCCGTCGAGAAAGCTGTCATCAAAGCAAGAAGAAAGAATATCGGGCACTGCCTTATGGGGATATTCACCAAACAAAGCATGCAGCGTATCAAGCCGCAATCCACAAACCGGTGAACGCAAAATCGATAACCAGGCCAAACGGTCGCCGGGGTGAGCCAGTGCCCGGGCCAACTGAACCAGATCATTCACAACCGGACGTGATTTCAGAGAGACAAGCTCAACGGCACGACACGGAACACCATGCCGGTATAGCTCGTTAACGACATCTTGAAGATGCGCCCGCGCTCGCACCAGAATCGCCACGGGATGTCCACTTTCCGGCCTGCGCGCCAACGCTTCCTGAACCAGCGATAATGTTTTCTGTGTCGCAGATGTTGAACGTTCAGAGGGTGCTCCGTCTTTGCTCCCCGTCACAACGGCATGCACATGCACCCCCAGGCCATCCAATTGCGCATGAAAAGCCGACGACTCGGTATAAGGAATTGCGCCCAAGCCGGCGTGCGCAACCTGGGGAAACAAAGGTTTGAATACCTCGTTCACCCATTCCACCACCGTTTCCTGAGACCGAAAATTCGTGCTCAATTGCAAAGAAACAAGCGGGATATCACCCAGGCCTTCACGTTGAACTCGCAAGAACCAGCCAACTTCCGCCTTGCGGAAGCGGTAAATCGATTGCATTGGATCACCTACCAGAAACAACGTTCGACCCTCACCCGGCTGCCATCCCGAGGTCAGTTTTTGTAGCAAGCGGATCTGCGTTTCACTGGTATCCTGAAATTCATCAACGAGCAAGTGGGAAATAGACGCATCCAGCGTTAAAAGCAGATCAGAGGGCGCATCGGGATGTCCCAAAGCATGCAGTGCACGCTGCGAAATTTCAATGAAATCCACCTCGCTGTGCTGAGAAAACTGCACAAGTAACTGGGCGTGAGCCAGCCGTAGAACATCAAACAAGGTCAGGAGCGTCGTGAGGTGGTGATGCGTATACCCCAAAGGCGCCTGCCGAATGTCGGCTAATGCACTCACCCAGGGGTTGCTATTGTCAAATGCATCGAGCCATCCCTGTAAAACGGTTTTGGCATTGCTCCCCGGTGGGAACCCTTGGCGTTTATCCAGACGTTTTCGCAACTCTTCCTTATTGGTCAGCAGGAAATCAGCCAGTGCCTGCCACTGAGGCAAAGACCCGATATCGGCGCCAAAAGGTACCCCATCCCATGTGGCCAACGCCTCAAACGCCTGCTCCCCTTGCTCAACCCTGTTTCTGGAGGCTTCGGCCAGCGGGCCTGCCAATTGGGTTGCCCAACCAGCGGGCATGCTTTGCTGCAAATAAGCAAGATCTTCTTCAATCGCCTCGCGCAAATGCGCTTGCAAAAGATCTGGATCCGCACCCGACTCGAACAAGGGTAGCCACTGATCACGCGTTGCCAGCATGCGTGCAATCAAACTCCTGGCGGCTCGTAAATCAACATCAAGATGCGCAACCAATTGGGCAACGGGTTCATAGTCATCAATCATGTCAAGTGTGTTGCGGGCCGCGGCTTCATAATGCGCACCGGCATCGTCACACAGTGAAGGCATGCCGCCCAGTTCGCTCATCCAGGGCATGGATCGAACAAGCGAGGCGCAAAACGCATCAATCGTACGAATACAGAGTCGGGCGGGATACTGTAAAAGCTTCCAACCCTTTTCGTCATTCCGGGCCATTGCCTGACGGGCCAGCCGCCAACTCAAGCGAGCATGTTCCGCTTGCGGTTCGGGACCCGACGCGGCCTGAAGTTTACCCAGAACGCGAGCATGCATTTCTGCAGCTGCCTTGCGCGTAAACGTAATCGCCACAATTTCTTCCGGCCGCTCAACCACCCCCAGCAAAGCCAATATCCGGTCAGTTAAAAGCTCGGTTTTGCCTGAGCCGGCCGGTGCCTGAACCAAGAACGACTCTTCCGGATTCAAAGCGCGTTGGCGCACCAATGCATCAGTCATTTGCGAAGCCATCACAGCCCTCCTTCAAAACGTCGCAAGAACGGTTTGACATCGCAATACTGCAAATCCTGTTCCGACCAAACACGGTTGTCCGCCACACCTGAAATAAACTCATCAGCAAGCATCGAAATAGCCCGACGCCAATCGACCAGAACCTGCTCCCACGTTTTGCCCGTTGCTTCAGGCCACGTCCACTTTTCCACCGCCGCCACCCCAGGAAAGCAATCGATGTCGGACAAGCCCCTTGTTTCATTGCCGCGCGCATGCAACTTTGCCAATACCAGCGCAGCTACAGTCTCATCCTTAGACTGCGCGTACGCTTGCTGTAATAATGCCGCATACAAGGGAAGTTGCAAATCGACCGGGCGCGAACGGGTCCACGAGGACCTGGGATCAACAGAACCATTGCCCGACTTATAGTCAATAACCAGCCATCGACCATCTGCCAACTGGTCAATTCGATCAATCTGCATGCCAAGCTCAAGATGTTTGTATTGCCATACATGTCGGCGCTCCAACTCATAAACCGAGAACGGCGGCCGTTTTTGTTCAACGTCGAGCCATTTTTCAACCACTGCACAGGCGCGCGCCACCTCCAATTGGCGCAAACGTTCACTGTAATCCGACAAAGCAAGCTGCGCTGCTTCATCCGCGCAAAGATGTACTATTGCGCTCACCCGGCCTTGCTCAACCGACTCGTGCAATTTATCCTGGCTTTGCAAATGTCGCCACACCCTCTCCATGACGCCGTGCAAAAAAATGCCACGGGCGTTCGACTCTCCCGGCTCGGCATAGTCGGTTAGCTGACGAGCATGCAAACGGTACTTTACAAAAGCCCACAACGGGTTTCGCGCATGATCATCCAGCACCTGCACCCCGCCTCTAATCCGCTCTTGCGGCAACAATGCAGGCCCCTGATTGTCAATCAACACCTCCATTTCAATGGCTGCATCTGAAGCGAACTCAACGGCTTCAGCCTGCGCCGAAGACACAATGGATTGCATGGGCCAACCCGCAATAAATGGGCTGGGACGTAGCTCGCTTTCACCTTCATGCAAAGCGTGGCTCACGACCACATCGGGCGCGCAGCAAACCAAATCCTCAAAAATCCCTTGCGCCCACTGCAATTCCCTCTCGGGCGTTGCTCGTGGCGCTTGCGCCGCTTTCAAAACAGCAGCCGGTATTAAGGGATTGGGTCGAGGCGCCGCCGGCAAAACATTATCGGTTAGCCCCATTACCCATAGTGCATCCCAATGGCCGCCCTCAGCTTCCAGCAAGCCAAGTACATCAAGCCTGGATGTCGGATCACGTTGCGGTTGGAAAAGTGTTTCACGCAACAATCGACGCAGGATGGCGATGGCTTCCGTCACACCAATAGAACCCAACAACGCAACCTGACGCGCAAATTGCGTTAATACGCGATCGAAGGCTTCCAACGATTGAAAAGTGTCACTATCGAGCGTTTCCACCCCAGGAAAGCCCAACGTCGTTAACCACTCCCTTATAGTTTGAGCCCACGCCACCGCGCCCTGACGATGAGGCGCCTGGGTACATACATTCATTGTGGCAACCCACGACTCATGCAACACAGGTGTCACATCAGCCAAATATTGGGAAAACTCGGGCAAACTGATATTCACCACGCGATTGCGGCGCCAGACAGCGTCAAGAGCTGCCCTCTTTCCTGCTTCCTGCGCGTGCGCAGCGCAACCACCGGCCAATAGCGCCGCCCCCGCGACAGAAGGAGAAACGGCACGATCACGCAAAACGGCCCCAATAACATCCAACCAATGGATTGCGGCCCGAACCAAAGGCCACTCCATCAACGGACGGGCCACAGCGATATTAAAAGCCAGGGGAGCCGACTCACCAGGCTCCTGAAGTGTTCGTGCCAACAGACGATGCGCCAGCACGGCATCCTGCTCCAAATTTGGGTTCACAATCGCTACGCGTTGCTCGGGAGAATGCCGCAACCGCTCGTGCGCCCAACGTACGGCCGCTTCCCATTCCTCAATAGCATCACCGGCCAAGACACGAGTGCGGTTCTGAGCAGGCACACGATCATTTTTCAAACGATAAATATGGCAACCCGCTGCAACCAGGCAATCAAGCAAGCGCGCCATTCTTGGGCTGATCTCACTAAACCCGGCCAGCACGATTTGCCCCGCACAGGGCAAACGTCCAGACTCAAATGCTTCGCATACACCTTCAAAAGCCAGGTTCGCATCCTCTGCGCCAAGATCCATTAACAAAGCCCGGTATCGCTCACGCCAGGCCCGAAACCGTTGATAGTCGGGTGTTTCGTGCAACGTGGGCACGCTTAACGCCCACTCGTCCATCAATCGATCCGCCTCAATTGCCAGACGCACCGCCGATTGAACATCCAGAAGTGGCGCATCACGCTCGACATGTTCGATGGCCTGCTTCCAGACAAGGCCGGCGCCAAAATGATCAAGCACATACGAAGGCATATTCGCCTCGGGCGCAAATGCCCTTTGATCTGACATCTGTCGAACCCACGACGACCATGGCAAAATAGCCGGCAAAGCAACAACCTGTCGTGACACCCCCAACAACGACGACAAATCACTGACAATTCGCCTGGCATAGCGGTTATTAACAGTCAGCACTGTCGTAGTTCGGCTATCGAATGTTAGCAATCCCTCATACGAAATGGGGTCAAAGTGAGTGGATTCCGTTACAGTGGTGCTCATTGCCATGCCATTAACCATAAACGTTGAGTGTACTGTGCCGCACTTCAAGCACTGAAACCAGCAGGACAATATGGTCGTATCGAAAAAAACAGCCCACCCGAACCCGCTCTCGAACCCTGCCATTCATGCATTTCTTGATGCGGTATGGCTTGAGGACGGCTTGGCCGACAACACGTTGTCGGCTTATCGCCGCGATATTACCGCCTTTGCGCACTGGTTGGAAGAAACCCGCAAGTACGACATTGACCATGCCCAAACGGCAGATATTCAAGCCTGGTTTGCCCATCTTCACCCCAACTCGCGTGCAACAACCGCAAACCGACGCCTTGCCGCGTTAAAAAAATATTATCTTTGGGCCCGGCGCCAACAACGGATTAGCGTTGATCCTTGCCTGAACCTAAAGTCTGCAAAGCAGCCGTCGCGCTTCCCAAAAACGCTTACGATGGAACAGGTGGAGGCGCTGCTGGAGGCGCCAAACACGCAAAGCGATCTGGGCTTACGTGATCGCGCTATGCTGGAAACACTTTATGCAACAGGACTGCGAGTGAGCGAACTGGTTAGTTTAAAACTACTTGAAATCGATCTGAACGCAGGGGTTGTAAGAGTTGTCATGGGCAAAGGCGGAAAAGACCGGCTGGTTCCCCTGGGAGCAGAAGCGCAACACTGGCTCAACGATTACTGCACACAGTCAAGGCCTGCCTTGCTTGGAGTAAGAAGAAGCGACGCCTTATTCGTCACCCAACGTGGCGGGGCCATGACACGCCAGGCTTTCTGGCTCATTATAAAAAAATATGCCACGCTGGCGGCTATTCACACCCCGCTGTCGCCCCACGTTTTACGGCATGCTTTTGCAACTCACTTATTGAACCATGGTGCCGATCTGCGCGTCGTTCAAATGTTGCTTGGGCATGCCGACATTTCAACAACGCAAATCTATACGCATGTAGCCAGAGAAAGATTGAAATCGCTCCACGCCCAACATCACCCAAGGGCGTAACGCAAATCGGGGTTGTTAAACTCTGCACCCGTCATGAAGAAAAACCCATTCAAGATCAAACTGCCCATCCTCAACCTCGGTCGACTTATTGTTTTCCTGACGATCGTTACAGGCTTGGTCATGATGATTAACACCTTCATTGCCAGCTATCAACGCCAGCAGATAATTCTGCTGGAGAGCCGGCTTGAGCTCAATCATGCTTATGCCACCAAAATCGCGCAGAGTACGGACCGCTTCCTGGCAAATGCATTACAACAGTTGAATGTCAGTGCCAAGAGACTCGGACAACAATTTAATCGCCAAACACAAACCGAAGAGGTTGAGCGACTCTATCGCCAAACCAACGATTTCAGTGCAACAGGCGTCATCGACAACACAGGCAATCTTAAAGCCGGCTATACCGGCCGTTCGGGCATAACCGGCATCCCTTTGAATAGCGCGGGCGTAAAACTTGCCTTAAACCGTAAGGCGCCCACCATTAGTCCGCCTTACCATAACCGCAACGGCCAACTCACCATCGCGGTATCGCAACCCATTTTCGACCCCCAAGGCAACTATCTCGGCTTTGTGAGTGGCGCCATTTATCTGGGGCAAGCGAATAGTTTGGATGGCATTTTGGGGCACCACTATTACAGCGACACCTCTTACGTATACGCTGTTGATGAACAGCGACGTTTGCTCTATCATCCGGCGCGCGAACGTGTGGGAAGTATTGTGGGTGAGAACAAAGTGATCGACCTGGTATTACACGGGCTTACAGGCTCTCAGCGCGTTATCAACAGTCAAGGTCGAGACATGCTTGCCGGGTATGCTCCCGTTGCGGCCACAGGCTGGGGGGTCGTTGCACAAAGTCCCACAGAGCACCTCACGGAACCCTTGACTTCAAACATGCTCGACTTAATTCTTGATACGAGTTTTCCCGCATTAGCAATCCTGATTCTCGCCTGGTGGGTGTCAAGGCTGATCGCCAAACCCTTAACAGAACTGGCGATTCGTGCACGTGAGCTGCACACCACCAACCAAAACCACTCGTTGCACTCAATCAGGTCATGGTATTTCGAAGCGCGCCAGCTAAAGCGCGCCTTAATGCAAAGTCAGGCCTCGTTCCACCACCAAATTGACAAGCTCAACGAAACGGCACAAACAGATCCTCTAACTGGCCTGCTAAACAGGCGAGGCTTGGCAGATGCCGTTAATATACTGGCGCAAAACGAACATGCCTTTGGCCTGATCGCAATTGATATCGACCATTTCAAACAAGTAAACGACACGTACGGCCATAACGCGGGCGATCAAGTGCTTAAGTATCTCGCCGATGTTATGAAAAAACACTCTAGGCAAGAGGACATCCTATGTCGTAACGGCGGCGAAGAGTTCTTGATGCTTTTACCCGACGTCACCCTTGACCAAACAATACAGGCCGCCGAAAGGTTAAGAGCATTCGTCGCAAGTCAGGACAACATTCCCGGATGCCTTCGTTTAACGCTTTCTTTAGGTGTTACACGCTGGTCCCCCGACTCACACGAATCCATCGACAACGCACTTAAACAAGCAGACAAAGCATTGTATAAAGCAAAAGAAGCTGGGCGCAATCGCGTCAACGCCGATTATTCCTCATAGAAAGTAACTTATGCACGGCCATCACCACCACCATCATCACGCGCCCGAGCAGTCGTCAGAAAAACGTATCGCGCTCGCTTTTTTTCTGAATTTGCTCTTTTCTATTATTGAGTTCATTGGCGGCATGCTCACCCAAAGCACTGCAATTATGGCGGATGCCGTCCACGATCTGGGCGATAGTTTGTCAATTGGTACGGCATGGGTTTTGCAACGCCTGGGACGAAGATCAGCAAACTACACATTCACCTACGGTTATCGGCGACTGTCCTTGTTCGGCGCCGCTTTAAACGGTCTCATTTTGCTTGCCGGATCGGCCTGGGTACTGAGCGAAGCCTTCAACCGCCTAAACAACCCAATTATGCCGGTTACAGAAGGCATGTTCTTGCTGGCAATACTGGGCGTTTGTGTGAATGGATATGCCGCCTACCGCCTCAGTAAAGGCAACACGCTGAACGAACGGGTACTCAACTGGCATTTAATTGAAGATGTACTGGGTTGGTGCGCGGTGTTGATACTTTCAATCGTGTTGCATTTTTTCCATTGGCCCATTCTCGACCCGCTGCTATCGATTGCCTTTACCTTATTCATTCTGGTCAACGTTGCCCGAATGCTGTGGTCAACCGCCAAACTGTTTTTTCAGGCGGTTCCCGATACGCAACTACTGCACGATGTTCGCCAGACCCTGCTTAGCCTGCCCGGCACACAGGCAGTGCATCACCTTCACCTTTGGTCTCTTGATGGCGAAAAACATGTGCTGACCGCCCATGTTGTAGTGCACGCCGACACATCGATATCCGACTATCAAAATATAAAGGCAGACCTGAAAATCGCACTGGCGCAATTCAGCCTTTCACACACGACCATCGAAATTGAACTGTCTCAGGAAGATTGCCGGGATACCGGCCTGTAAAAATGGCCCGCCCAGTCAGGCCTCATCGCGATCGGTTTGAACCAGGTAAATCAATACCAAAAGAATAGTCACGAAAAAACGAAACGCGTCGGGTACGCCATTCCATTGGTCGGACATCCACATACCAAACCACTCACCGCCAATCGACATAAACCCTACCTGCCAAACCAGAAAACCAAGCAGCAACCCCCAAACTGCAATGGGTTTAGCACGGTTAAAGTCAGCCGCGGGGGCACGCGCCTTAAGCAGTAATCGATAGGCGCCCAGCCAACATAGAATGGCAACGAGCGCCTCGGCCACAATAATCAAAATATACGCTGCATGATGCAAGAAGGGGGACTCAATGGCCCGATAATGAATCGTAGCATTGGGAAAAATGGTGTCCATCATTAAGACATGCTGAACAAAAGCAAAGTTACTGCCGTAGTCGGTTATGTTACCGAACGCCACCAGTGTTGCAAATAGCGCCATTGCGGCAACCAAAACAACTTTTGATACTCGCACAGCCAGCATACTCCCTCCCTTTTAAAAACCAATAAATCAGGTAATCAACTCGACCCGGCCGGTTTTCAATTGATACAACCCGCCTACCACTTTCAATTGCCCCGCCTCTACGGCACGCCTTAACATGGGCGTAGAAGAGGCCAGTTTGGCCATATTCATGCGAATGTTCTGGATTGTCACATCGTGCATTAACGCGGAGGGTTCCGGTTTCTTTCCCTTGACCGCCGCCACCGCCGGCGCGAGTTCAGTTGTAATACTTTGAATATGTCCCGGGTAATCAGTGTGATTATCGTACGCGTCGATTGCAGCGCCTATGGCACCGCATTGCGTATGGCCCAGCACCATAATCAGCGGTGCCTTCAAAACTCCCACCCCATACTCCAGACTCGCCAGAATATCCATCGTGACGTAATTACCGGCAACGCGCGTTACAAACAAATCTCCGCGAGACTCATCGAAGCAAAACTCAGGGCCCACGCGAGAGTCGGCGCAACTTAACAAACACGCATAAGGATTTTGGCCTTGCGCCAATGCCGCGCGTGTTGACGCGAAGTCTTTGGTTGTCGTTTCACCGTTCACATAACGTTCGTTGCCACGCATCAGGCGATCAAGCGCCGCATCGGGCGTTAACTGATTTTCGGGTCGTGGGGGATCGGACGCTGCCTGGGCCTGACTAGACACAAAAGGCGCTGCAGCCAACCCGGCCATTGCAAATAATGCGGTCCGTCGGGACACATTTTTTGCTATGTGAGCTGACTGTTCGGGTACAGGCGACTGCGGAGTTTCTGAAATGTCACAACGTACACACATGATGCTTCCCCTTTTAAATTGGAATGGAAGCGTAACCCCGGCGGCCCTATGTGGCTGGCGCCACCTACGCGTGCATCAAATTGTGCGACGGTTTCTTTACAAACACAAGCATTTCTATTTGTCCTTCCTGGCACTAAACGCAACGGCAAGGTCGGAAAGCTGTGCAACCGCCTGCCGAAACAAGACGACATCACTGCTCATTGTGAAAAAGCGATAGCCCCAGTTAACGTAACGTTCCACATCGTCAATACCATGTGAGGTGATGCCCAAAGCAATACCGCAATCTTTTGCACGCCGACCAATCTCCTGCAACACCGCCTGCACTTCAGGATGCCTGATCTGCCCAAGAAATCCCAGGTCGGCCGCCAGATCTCCCGGCCCGACAAATAAAGCATCCACACCCTCAACGGCGGCAATCTGCTCAAGGCGCTCAACGGCTTGGGCCGACTCTATTTGAACGACGACCCCGATAGATTGATTAATAAACTGAAAATAATCCGTCACGCGCCCGTAACTGTTATTACGGTGATACGCTGAAACGCCACGAAACCCTTCGGGAGGATAACGGGTTGACGCGACGGCCTGTTTCGCCTCTTCAACCGACTGAACGTTAGGAATCAGCAAATTGCGAAAGCCGATATCCAGCAAACGCTTGATCTCGGCAGGATGGTTATGAACCGGGCGCCCTACCGCAGGCTTGCCCGAAAAACGTATGGCCTGCAGTTGGGCAATGAGCGACTGAATATCATTCGGTGCGTGCTCGGTGTCGAACAACATCCACTCGAACCCGGGATGCTCAGCCACAATTTCTGCCAACAAAGGGTTAGCCAGTGCATTCCAGAAACCAAGTGTGATCCGGTTTTGCGCAAGCCAATGCTTAAAAGGGTTTTCCTGCGCAGCGCGCATCTGCATATCGGTCATCACGTCTCTTTGTACCAATCAGGGTTTCAGGAGAATCGAACCAGTGGTCGCACGGCTTTCCAGGTCTGCATGGGCCGACGCAACATCTGACAGCGAATAGCGTGCGCTAATCATCGGTGCGACCTTGCCGGTTTCCAGCACGTCGAATAAATCAGCAGCCATTCGCTCGAGCCGTTCGCGTGTTCTGGCGTACGAAAACAAAGTAGGCCGCGTCACGAACAATGAACCACGGGAAGCCAGTTCGCTAAGGCTGAATGGCGGCACGGGCCCTGATGCATTGCCAAAGCTAACCATCATGCCCAAAGGCGCAAGACAATCGAGTGAATCGTAGAACGTATCTTTACCGACTGAGTCGTAAACAACAGGAACCCCTTTGCCATCGGTGATCTCCTTGACACGCTCAACGATATTTTCAGTTTTGTAATTAATCGTATGCGTGCAACCATACTTGCGTGCCAGTGCCGCTTTTTCATCGGACCCAACGGTACCGATCATGGTCACGCCCAGAGCGCGGGCCCACTGGCAGGCAATCAACCCCACCCCGCCGGCGGCGGCATGGAACAAAATCGTGTCTCCACCCTGAAGCACGAATGTTTGGCGAAACAAATACTGCACGGTTAAGCCTTGAAGCATCATCGCAGCCGCTGTATCGAACTCGATTGAAGCGGGCAGTTTAAGTACATACTCAGCCGGCATTGTGCGCCGTTCTGCATAGGCTCCGGGGGGCAGGCAAGCGTAGGCAACGCGGTCACCCACCGCAACATGTGTTACGCCCTCGCCCACAGCCTCAACAACACCCGCCGCCTCCATACCCAGGCCCGCCGGCAAGGCTTGCTTGTACAAGCCGGTTCGGTAATAAACGTCGATAAAATTCAACCCGATACTTTCATGACGAACCGTGATCTCACCAGCAGCGGGGACAGGAACATCCACATCGACAAACTGCATCACTTCGGGCCCGCCATTGTCGAAAATTTGGATTGCCTTGGACATGTTCGCCTCAATTAGTAACGGTGTTGAGAATCAGCAGTGTTGAGAATCAGCGCTTGATTTGACAGACTGGCGCCCCCGACAGGAATCGAACCTGTAATATTCCCTTAGGAGGGGAACGTTATATCCATTTAACTACAGGGGCGTCGCGCCCACGCATTGTAACAAGTTGCCCAAACGTCTGCGCGCAAGGTTTTTTGAATAATATGTTGTTTTTTTTTCTTAGTATTAACGATAGTTTTGCCGATTGAGGCCACGCGAGCAACCACGCCAAAATGCTCTAACCATAAAGCCCCGGACAGATCAAAAAATTCATGAGCCGCAGTCTCATAACCGATTCGCTCACATCCAGCCATTATCCGCACCCCATTCTCAGGACAAAAGAAGATGGAAGATAAGCCAGTTTTAGACAAAATTAGCATTTTTTTGAACGACGAAGACGAAACCGAAGCATTAGCAAGACAGTTCGCCCCCCTCTTGACGAAATCCGATCCCACCCAAAAAACCCCGGTATCAGGTGGTCACATTTACTTGCGTGGAGACCTTGGCGCAGGCAAAACCTGCTTCGTACGGGCGTTTTTAAGGGCTTGTGGCGTTACCGGACGAATTAAAAGTCCAAGCTATGCTTTACTTGAATCTTATAAAGTTTCTAACTTATACTTCTATCATCTTGATTTTTATAGATTTAGCGACCCAAGGGAATGGATTGATGCCGGGTTTCGCGACATTCTTCAGGAAAATGCCGTCGTTTTAATTGAATGGCCTGAACAAGCCGGAGGCCTTTTACCCCTTCCTGACGTCGACATAAGCCTGGAATACGCCGACCACGGACGCATCGCGAGAATTACCGCCTATAGCAATAAAGGACAATCATGGCTGAGCAAAATCACCCCACCGGGCCCAGCATCAAGCCCGAAAGATTCGCCCGCCGGCGATTCGTAGCGGCGGCCACCACCTTATTTTTATTGCCCGTCATACCGCGGGTTGCAAAAGCCGCCACGATTCTTGCCGTACGTACTTGGCCGGCCGACGAATACACACGCGTTACGCTGGAGATGGATAGCGAGCTTAAAGCCGAACACTTCACGCTGGAAGGCCCACACCGGCTGGTTGTCGATATCGAAGGTCTGACAATGAGCCAAACGATCAACGAGCTGGTTTCAAAAGTCAAACCAAACGACCCCTATATCGCCAGTGTGCGGGTGGGCCAGAATCGCCCCAATGTCGTTCGGTTGGTCATGGACCTGAAACAGCCTATTGCGCCACAAGTCTTTACACTTAAGCCAATTGGCGAATACAAATATCGTCTGGTTCTTGATCTGTACCCGCGCGTGGCGCAAGATCCTTTAATGGCGCTAGCCAAATCCCAAGACGATAATGACCCGCTGGCCGAAGTACTGGAAAACCTCGCACAAGGCAGCGATGCGCCCATTCCTTCCGTTGAGGGTCAACAGTTACCCCCTATCGCCCAAAAGAAACCTATGCCGGAAATCCGGCCTGAACCCAGCCCTCGCGACCCGGCCCCCAGCAAACCCAACCGGCCGATTTTGGTTGCATTGGACCCGGGGCACGGTGGCGAAGATCCCGGCGCCGTCGGTCCCTCAGGCACATATGAAAAAAATATTGTGCTGGGGATCGCCAAACGATTGAAGAAGCTCATTGATGCACAACCGGGGATGCAGGCCTATCTGACCCGCGACCGCGATTATTTTGTCCCATTACAAGTACGGGTTCAAAAAGCAAGGCGCATTAAAGCGGATCTGTTTGTGTCCATTCATGCGGACGCCTGGATTAAACCCTCCGCCCGGGGCTCATCCGTCTTCGTGCTGTCGCAAAAAGGGGCGTCAAGTGCGGCGGCACGTTGGTTGGCGAAAAGCCAGAACGAAGCCGACCTGATTGGCGGTATCAATGTCAATACCAATAACCAACATGTCATGAAAGTGCTGCTCGATATGTCGACCGCGGCCCAAATCAACGACTCCGTTAAAGTGGGTGGCCGTGTACTTGGGGAAATCGGAAAAATAAACCGTTTGCACAAAAAACATGTAGAGCGGGCGGGCTTTGCCGTCCTCAAAGCCCCCGATATTCCATCCATTCTGGTGGAAACCGCTTTTATCAGTAATCCTCATGAAGAACGGTTGTTACGTAGCGCCTCGCATCAGGAAAAACTGGCACGCGCCATGCTAACCGGCATTAATGATTATTTTTCCACTAGCCCGGGGCTGGCACGTAGGGCATAATTTGCCCTAGTATGCTGCAGCGCCGTTCAATTACCCCCCTTCCCGATCCGCTCATTAGCCAAATCGCCGCCGGCGAGGTTATTGAGCGGCCGTCTTCCGTCCTCAAAGAGCTTCTGGAAAATGCCATTGATGCCGGCGCGACCGGCATTGAAATTCGTCTTGAAGGTGGCGGTATCCGTCGCATCTTGGTCAGTGACAATGGCTCGGGCATTCCTCAAAATGAATTGCCTTTGGCGCTTACGCGCCACGCCACCAGCAAAATTCGCAGTCTCGAAGAACTCGAGGAAGTCGCATCAATGGGTTTCCGTGGCGAAGCCTTGGCATCAATAGCCTCGGTAGCACGTCTTACCATCACATCACGCACGCCCGACGCGCCCCATGCCTGGCAACTCCAGGCAAATGCATCGGAACCTATCGCCGCCTCCGGCGGGCAAGGCACCAGCGTAGATGTGCGTCAGCTATTCGAGACAGTCCCAGCCCGACGTAAATTTTTACGTACTGAAGCAACGGAGTACGGCCATTGTGTTGAGGCTCTGGAACGGATTGCACTGGCCCATCCGGCTGTCAGCTTCCGTCTCTTTCACAACGACAAACCTCAAAGAAACTGGCGCTCATCAGACTTGCCGCAACGGATTCTGGATGTGCTGGGAACAGAAATAGTTGCACAAGGGTTACATGTAGACCAACAGCATGGCGTCATCAACTTACGCGGTTTAATCACCAAGCCCACCTTTGCGCGACCACGTGCCGACAAGCAGTATCTTTACGTGAATAATCGCTTCGTGCGCGATAGAACCGTTTCACACGCGGTGCGCCAAGCATACGCAGATGTATTGCATGGCGACCGTCAACCCGGCTTTGTCTTGTTTCTGGACATTGCACCCAGTGCGGTCGACGTCAATGTTCACCCGGCAAAAAGCGAAGTACGCTTCCGGGAAAGTGGCGCAGTCCATCAGTTTGTGGCGCGTACCCTGGACCAGGTACTGGCCCAAACACGCCCAACCGATGCATCAGCTTTCCCCAAATCGCAGCACGGGGCGCCGGCGCCCCATCCCCATGACAGTGCCGGAACGCAGCAAGCTGCCGTGGCACAGCAATATGCCACGGCCCAGCATAGTTTAGGCTTGCCCCCTCGCCACGGCAGCCCACCTAACTCCGCTTCCTGGCAAAGGCTTTATGAGCCACTCCCCAATACCGGCGCAACGCCTTCCTCGGCCCAAATACCTTATTCTTCTGAACCGGCAATACAAACGTCCGAAACCCACCCACTTGGTATGGCGATCGCGCAACTACATGGCATCTATATATTGGCGCAAACACAAACGGGCCTGATTATTGTAGACATGCACGCGGCGCACGAACGCGTGGTATACGAGCAGCTGAAACACGCCCTTGATGCGCGCGACCTGCCCCGGCAGGAACTGCTTGTTCCCGTCGTTTTTCAAGCCAGCGAAAAAGAAATCGCCCTGGCCGAAGAGTTTGACGAACATTTAGCCGAACTAGGCCTGACGCTGCGTCCCGGCGGTCCAAACAGCCTGGTTGTCCGGTCGGTGCCCGGCCTGCTGGCCAAAGGCGATATTGAAGCGCTGGCAAAAAATGTTTTACGCGATTTGGCCCAAGTCGGCAGTTCGCGTCAATTGCTCGAGCAAAGAAACCAACTGCTTTCCACCATGGCCTGCCATGGGTCGGTAAGAGCCAACCGGCGTTTGACCCTCGACGAGATGAATGCATTACTGCGTAAAATGGAGCAAACTGAACGTGCAGACCAATGCAACCATGGGCGTCCCACATGGTTGTACTGGAGCCTGCCGGAAATCGACAAACTTTTCATGCGCGGCCAATGAATCATCACCGTTTCATCGTGTGCCTGGCCGGCCCCACCGCCTCCGGGAAGAGTGCCGCAACATTGGCGCTGGCCCAATATTGGCCTATTGAAATAATCAATGTCGACTCAGCCACCATTTATCGACAGATGGACATCGGCACGGCCAAACCCGGCCCCGCGGAGCGACGCACCGTACCTCATCATCTGCTTGATATCCGCGACCCATCGGAAACGTATTCCGCAGCAAAGTTCTGTACTGACACCTTAAGATTAATAGACGACATTCATTCACGTAATCGCATTCCCTTACTATGCGGCGGAACGATGATGTACTACAAGGCCTTGCGCGAAGGCCTGAATAACCTCCCGTCTGCCAACCCCGGTATACGACGCGAACTGGAAAACGAAGCAGCGGTATCAGGCTGGCCCGCCATGCATGCCCAATTACAGGATGTTGACCCCCTTACCGCGCAGCGTTTGGCCCCCAACGACAGCCAACGAATCCAACGCGCCCTGGAGATTTACCGCATTACCGGCAAACCCATGTCGCAATTGTTGGCAGAACAACGCCCGAACCAGGAAAAACCATGGCACTACGTCACCATCAGCCTTGAGCCCTCCGACAGGGCAGTGTTGCATGAACGTATTGCAACGCGCTATCACGCTATGGTCGAAAGCGGTCTGGTGGCGGAAGTGGAAGCCCTGTTCAACCGAGGCGACCTGAGTGAGTCGATGCCATCTATACGATGTGTGGGCTATCGACAAATCTGGGCTTACCTGAAAGGAGAGGTTGACCTGCCAACGGCTATTGAACAGGCCATCGCCGCTACACGGCAATTGGCCAAACGCCAGCTTACATGGTTGCGCGCCCAGCCCGACCGGCATATTGTCGATTGCCTCTCGCCCGACACCACCGACCAAATACGGGATATCGTCCCACAATACTGGAATGCACCACCCCGTTAAACAACAACGGTTTGAGGTTGTTCCGGTGCGCGTTCAATAATTTCACCCAAACGGAAAACCTGCTCACCGTTCTCGTTGAGCGTCGCTTCAACAGCATGGGCCTGATCGGCCGCGACCACCACAACCATGCCGATACCACAATTGAAAACACGATACATTTCATCGTCGGCAACCCGACCACCCTCCTGCAACCAGCGGAACAGCGCAGGCATTTCCCACGCCTCGCGATGCAATCGCGCAGCCAAGCCCGCTTGAAGAATACGCGGAACATTATCCAGCAGGCCGCCGCCGGTAATATGTGCCAACCCTTTTACTGCGGACGCATGCTTTTTAATGGCTGCAAGCGCAGATTTCACATAAATGCGCGTAGGCGCCATCACGACATCGACCAAAGGCCGGCCGTGGAAATCATCGGTTGGTTTGGCTCCAGTTGTTTCAATAATTTTGCGAAGCAAGGAATAGCCATTGGAATGGGCACCGCTGGATGCAAGCCCTAAAACAACGTCGCCCGGCCGAATCGACTTGCCATCGATAATTTCCGATTTTTCCACTGCACCAACTGCAAAGCCCGCCAAATCGTATTCGCCATCAGGATACATACCCGGCATTTCAGCGGTTTCCCCGCCTATGAGGGCGCAGCCGGCCAGTTCACAACCACGCGCAATACCACCAACCACCGCTGCAGCGGTATCAACCGATAATTTTCCGCAGGCAAAATAGTCCAGAAAATAAAGTGGCTCGGCCCCCTGAACCAAAATATCATTCACACTCATGGCCACCAAGTCGATACCGACCGTGTCGTGTCGATTCCACTCAAAGGCAAGCCGCAGCTTGGTACCCACGCCGTCAGTACCTGAAACCAGCACGGGTTCCTTCAGGTGCTTAGGCACCTCGAACAATGCGCCAAACCCCCCAATACCTGCCATTACGCCTGGGCGCATGGTACGAGCCGCCAAAGGCTTAATCCGATCAACCAGTGCGTCGCCTGCATCGATATCAACACCCGCATCACGATATGTCAGGGAATGGGAAACTTTGTTTGTCATGAGAAAAACCGTGGGATATGTAAGAATTGCGTCTTGGGCTTTGACCCGTCATGCGCATTTTACGCTTTTTACCGCCGCCATTTTTACGCTCAATGACGCAACAACTGATTCTTGATCTGATCCCGGCGCCACCGCCCACTCTCGACAATTTCATTGTGGGGCGAAATGCAGCCGCCGTAGACGCAGTCAAGCACTGCGGCAATGGCCGGACGGTTTACCTTTGGGGTCCCGACGGCGCCGGCCGAAGCCATCTATTACAAGCCCAATGCGGTGCAATCACCGATGCCATTTATGTACATCCGAGCAACGCTCAATCGCTTCTTGAGCGTATTCTGAATGACGAAATTACCTTTCCGAAACTCGTGGCGGTCGACGATGTGAATCATCTGGACGACGAGACACAGGGGCAGCTATTCGCCCTGTACAATCTATGGCGTGCATCGGCTGCCAGCACCAACGCTTTTGCACTTATTGTTTCAGGATCATTTTCACCCCAGGCAATGCCGATCCGGGAAGATCTGCGCACCCGTCTGGGTTGGGACCTGGTCTTCCGGCTGGAACACTTATCCGACCAAGACCGGGCACAAGCCCTGAACAACCAGGCACGCGAACGAGGTTTGCAACTGGCACCTGAAGTCGTGAGTTGGTTGCTAACACATTACACTCGTGACATGAGCCGGCTTATTACACTGATTAACAACCTGGACCATTATTCGCTGGAAAAACAGCGCGGCATTACGCTACCGCTTTTACGCGAATTTTTGGCGCAACGCGAACCCATGCTCGCACGACAGCAACATGACTGAACCCAAACGACTTGCCCTTTTCGATTTAGACCACACGCTGTTGCCACTAGACAGCGACTATCAGTGGGCCGACTACTTGGCGCGCACTGGGCGCGCGGGCAACCCTGAAGAAGCCCGCCGCCGCAACGAAGATCTCATGGAGCGATACAACGCGGGCGATCTCACCGCCGAACAGGCCGCCGAATTCATGCTGGGCCTGCTGGCACGCGCCAACACCCACGACCTTGCCCACTGGCATGAACAATTCATGCATGAAGTCATTCGCCCCAACATTCACCCGGTTGCGCTTGAACTGGTGAACCAGCACCTGCAGCAAGGCGACTTATGCGCCATCGTGACGGCAACAAATCAGTTTGTCACGGAGCCGATTGCCCGTGCATTCGGCATCCCGCATCTGATCGCCACCGTACCTGAATATACTCAAGGCCGTTACACTGGCCGCATTGCGGGTGTCCCCAGTTTCAAAGAGGGTAAGGTGGTTCGCGTCAACGACTGGTTGCAGCAGCAGGGACTCGACCTGTCAGGCTTCGAAACCTCCTATTTCTACAGCGACTCTCCCAACGACTTACCCCTGTTGGAGGTTGTCACACACCCCATCGCAACCAACCCCAGCCCTGCGCTAAAAGAAATAGCCCAGACCCGGGGATGGCGCATTCTGGATATTTTCAAGGACATGCAGGACGCAAAGTCCTAAAATAACGCCCATGCTCACTGAAACAATAAAAACATTCGTTGGACGCCTGTTAAGCGGCGGCGGGCGCGGGCCCGAACGCTTTACCCGTGAGAAACACGGTATTGACCGGCGTCACGTTTCCCGACATGCCGTCAAAGTATGTGAAGTTCTGCAGCAGGCAGGGTTTGAGGCTTATATCGTTGGCGGCGCCGTTCGCGATCTTATCGTCGGGCTGGAACCAAAAGATTTCGACGTGGCAACCAATGCCACGCCGGCTCAAATCCGGCCCCTCTTTCGCAGAGCGCGCATTATTGGCCGACGCTTTCAACTCGTTCACGTTGTTTTCGGCCAGGAAATTATTGAAACCTCCACGTTCCGGGCCCCCGCCTCAAATGGCCATGAAACCGATGAACATGGACGTATCTTGCGCGACAATCAATTCGGCACCAATGAAGAAGACGCCGTGCGCCGCGACTTTACCCTTAACGCGCTCTACTACGACCCGATTCGCGAAGAAGTCATCGACTACCACCGCGGCGTCACCGACCTGAAAAAAAGAACGGTGCGCATCATTGGCAACCCTGAAACGCGCTACCGGGAAGATCCGGTGCGCATGCTCCGCGCTGTGCGCTTCGCCGCCAAACTGAATGCAACGATCGACCCGGCAACGTTAGCCCCGATCAAACCCATGGCTCACCTCATTTCCAACGTGCCCAGTTCCCGGCTTTTCGATGAAGTCATCAAACTTTTAACGTGCGGCCATGCAATCGACTGCCTGAAGCAATTGGAAGCACTTGGGTTGCATCAACATCTGCTGCCCTTCATCGATACCCTTTTCAATAACCCCGATCATTTCCGCTTTCTGGAACTGGCGCTCGATCGCACCGACGCACGAGTGCGAACCGGAAAAACCATCAGCCCGGGGTTTCTGTTCGCCGCTCTGTTATGGAAACTGGTGAAAAATCAATGGGATATCAACCAGAAAGAAGGGCTGCCTCGTGTACAGGCCCTGGTTGAGGCCGCCGACACGGTCATTAACAATCAGGCTTCCAACCTGGCTATCCAACGCCGTTTTCAAACCGACATGCGTGAAATCTGGTTCATGCAACCCCGTTTTGAACGGGCAACTCCCCGCACAATCTGGCGCCTGCTGGAACACCCGCGGCTGAGAGCAGCCGTCGACTTCCTGCAATTACGTGCCGAAGCCCATGAAGTCGACAGCGTTGATGCGCAATGGTGGATGGACCTGGCCAACGCCGATAACGACAAGCGCGCCACCATGATTGAAGAGCGCCAACGTGAAAAACGCAGCGGAGGACCAGGAACAGGCAAATCGTCTACCAGACGCCGCCGGCGGCCGCGCCGAAAAGCGCCGCCGGAACAACACTAACCATTTATGAAACGCGCTTTTATAGGCCTTGGCGCGAATCTTGGGCCATCGTTGGACACTTTAAAGCGGGCGGCGCTGCAACTGGCTGAGCACCCCCTTATTAGCGCCTTCCGGCTTTCCCCGCTATACAAAAGCAAGCCAGTCGACTCCCAGGGGCCTGACTACGTTAATGCAGTCGCGAGCCTGCACACAAGCCTTGAACCAGCTGCTTTGCTTACGCTGTTACAAGGCATAGAACAAGCTTACGGGCGTCAACGACCTTATCGAAATGCCCCACGAACGCTCGACCTCGACCTGCTACTGTACGAGGGCGTCAAACTGAATACAGACGTGCTCACAGTGCCACACCCCCGCATGCATTTACGCGCATTCGTCCTGCAGCCCTTGCACGACCTGGAGCCTGAGCTTGTTCTGGATCAAGGCAGCCTGGCGGCGCTGCTTAAGGTATGCCGCCACCAGGAAATCGAACGTCTGTCGTAAAGCGCGTTCAACGGCCTTGTATCAGGCAGGCAAAATGGCTATTTCGGCAATGCGCGCCTGCCACTCTTTAGGGCCGGTTTGATGCACCGAGGTACCGTTGGCATCCACCGCCACAGTAACCGGCATATCCTTCACCTCGAACTCATAAATGGCTTCCATGCCCAAGTCTTCAAAGCCGGCAACCCGGGCGCCACGTATTGCTTTGGAAACCAGGTAAGCGGAACCGCCCACCGCCATTAAATAAGCCGACTTATGCTTGCTGATCGCCTCAATAGCAACTGGGCCGCGCTCGGCTTTGCCAATCATGGCAATCAAACCGGTTTTCTCAAGCATCATATCGGTGAATTTGTCCATGCGCGTTGCCGTGGTGGGGCCCGCCGGCCCCACCACCTCTTCACGTACCGGATCCACGGGACCGACGTAATAAATCACCCGGTTCTTGAAATCGACCGGTAACGGCTCACCTTTTTCCAGCATTTCCTGAATCCGCTTATGGGCAGCATCACGGCCGGTAAGCATCTTGCCGGACAACAACAAGGTTTGCCCAGGCTTCCAGGACGCAACTTCTTCCTTGGTAAGCGTGTCGAGATTCACCTGAGTTGATTTGTTGTAATCGGGCGCCCAGTTAACGTCCGGCCACAACGAAAGGTCTGGCGGGGCCAGTTCGGCAGGGCCTGAGCCATCGAGTTCGAAGTGCACGTGCCGGGTCGCGGCACAGTTGGGAATCATCGCAACGGGTTTGGAGGCGGCATGGGTGGGGAAGGTATTGATTTTAACGTCGAGTACGGTGGTTAGCCCGCCCAATCCCTGCGCGCCGATACCCAACGCATTCACTTTCTCATAGAGCTCGATACGTAACTCTTCCACCTTATTCTGTGGGCCACGCGCCAACAAATCATACATGTCGATATCATCCATGAGCGACTGCTTGGCCATGAGCATGGCTTTCTCTGCTGTTCCCCCAACACCGATACCCAACATACCCGGCGGACACCAGCCCGCACCCATTTGTGGCACGGTTTTCAGCACCCAATCCACCAAAGAGTCGCTTGGGTTCAGCATGACAAACTTCGATTTGTTCTCGGAACCGCCCCCTTTGGCTGCCACCTGAACGTCGACTTTGTCGCCTTCAACCAGCTCGACATTCACAATACAGGGCGTGTTGTCGCGCGTATTTTTGCGAGTAAACAAAGGATCATTCAAAACAGAAGCCCGCAACGGATTGTCGGGGTTCAGATAGCCCTGGCGCACCCCTTCGTCGCAAACGTCCTGCAAACTGCGTTTGGCATCAATACGTACGTTCATGCCAATTTTCAGGAATACGTTCACAATCCCCGTATCCTGACAAATGGGGCGATGCCCTTCCGCGCACATGCGGGAATTGGTAAGAATCTGGGCAATGGCATCTTTTGCCGCGGGATTCTGCTCGCGCTCGTATGCACGGGCAAGATGCTGAATGTAATCAGCAGGGTGATAAAAACTGATGAACTGAACTGCGTCGGCAATCGACTGGATCAGATCTTCTTCTTTGATAATGGTCGTCATAATGAAAGGTCCGGATAAGAAAGTGAATGACTGTTACTTGCCCTGCCACACCGGCTTACGCTTTTCGGCAAAAGCCGTGGCGCCTTCTTTTGCGTCGGTCGACGCGAAAATATGGGCCACACGAGGTCGTTGCAAGTCAAACATATCGGCCTGGCGCCAATCCTTCGACTCCAGAATAATTTTCTTGGCGGTACGTACGGCCAACGGACCGTTTTCGGCAATCATAGCCCCCAATTCCTGCGCCGCCTCAACCGCCTTGCCCGATTCAGCCAAACGATTCACCATGCCGAAATGATACGCACGTTCGGCCGACATCATTTCGCCGGTCAAGATGACTTCCATGGCAATATGGTGCGGAATCCGCTGAGGCAAACGCAGCATGCCGCCTGAACTGGGCACCAACCCACGCTTCGTCTCGGGTAAGCCAAACTTCGCGTCATTGGCGGCCACAATCAGGTCACAAGCCAAGGCAAGCTCACACCCCCCTGCCAGTGCATAACCTTCCACTGCGGCAATCAGCGGTTTTTCAGGACTCTTTTCACACAAACCACCCAGGCCTCGCCCTGGCACCAAAGGACGCTGCCCCGTCTTGGCAAATGCCTTCAGATCCATTCCCGATGAAAACGTGCCGCCGGCACCGGTTAGTACACCAATAACCACATTGTCGTTGGCATCCAGCTCGTCGAACGCTTTCGCCATTTCAACAGCCGTTTCAAAATTGATCGCATTGCGGGCTTCGGGACGGTTGATGGATATCACCATAACGCGGTCAACCACCTCAATCTTCACGAGATCCGACATGTAAAAAGCTCCTGACACCTTGAAAGGTAAAGTAAAAAATAACTGGTAACCCGTTATCATACGTCGATTCGGCGTTCGAATAGAAATCGACCCATAACCGGCAAATAAAGCTTTTTGACGAAGCACGTTAAAATCTCACACTTTGCGGCCATTTCGCGTTAAAGCGCTTACTCATGCTCACGTTTCAGCAAATTATCCTGACACTTCAAAACTACTGGGACCAGCAAGGCTGTGCCCTGCTTCAGCCCTACGACATGGAAGTCGGGGCGGGTACTTCTCACACTGCCACCTTCCTGCGTGCCATCGGGCCGGAACCTTGGCGTGCCGCCTATGTTCAACCCTCTCGGCGCCCTAAAGACGGACGTTACGGCGAAAACCCAAACCGACTTCAACATTATTATCAGTATCAGGTAGTCCTGAAACCGGCGCCGCCCGATATCCTCGAGCTATATATCAACTCCTTGCGGGCACTCGGCATTCAACCTGAAGAACACGACATCCGTTTCGTTGAAGACGACTGGGAAAACCCAACGCTGGGGGCATGGGGCCTGGGTTGGGAAGTCTGGCTCAATGGTATGGAAGTGACGCAGTTCACTTATTTCCAGCAGGTGGGCGGCCTGGATTGCACGCCTACAACGGGCGAAATTACCTATGGTCTGGAACGTTTGGCCATGTATCTGCAAGGTGTTGAAAGTGTCTACGACCTTGTCTGGACGCAAGATGCGCAAGGCCGAAAAGTGCTGTATCGCGACGTTTTCCATCAAAACGAGGTTGAGCAGTCCACCTACAACTTCGAATATGCGTCAACCGAAGCCTTGTTCCGCCACTTCAACGACTATGAGGCGGAAGCTGAAAAGCTCATTCAGGTTCCGCTGGCGTTGCCCGCTTATGAACAAACGCTCAAAGCGGCTCACACATTCAACATGCTCGATGCCCGCGGCGCAATCAGCGTTACCGAACGTGCCGGCTATATTGCCCGCATTCGTAATTTGTCGCGTGCCGTTGCACATGCCTACTATGAATCACGAGAAAAACTGGGTTTCCCCATGTTAGCTAAACAATCGGAGGCAGTTTGATGAATCACGCTGCCGCAAAAGAGACGCAAAACCCCCTGTTGGTTGAACTGGTTACTGAAGAGCTCCCTCCAAAAGCACTCAGCAAGCTTGGCAAAGCCTTTGCCGATGGGATCACATCTGGCTTGGCACAACAACACTTGCTGGCCGAAGGCTGCACAACAACCTATTTCGCCACACCACGACGCCTTGCAGTCAGACTTAGCCACGTTTTGAAACAAGCTCCTGATCAGCCATTCACAGAAAAGCTGATGCCGGTGAAAATCGGGTTGGACGACAACGGTCAGGCAACGGCGGCTTTAAAGAAAAAGCTGGATGCAAAAGGTTGGAGCCACCTGCAACCCGAGAACCTGCATACCGAATCTGACGGCAAACAAGACTACCTTTACGCCAAAGGCACCGCCCAGGGTGCGCAACTAACACAAGGCCTGCAAAAGGCATTGGAAGAGGCCGTTGCAAACCTGCCCATTCCCAAAGTCATGCGATACCAACTGGCCGATGGTCAAACCAGCGTAAAGTTTGTGCGCCCGGCACATCAACTGGTGGCGCTGCTTGGCGCAGATATTGTGCCGATAACCCTGCTTGGGCTTCAGGCGGGCCGCACCTCCAGCGGTCACCGTTTTATGGGGCAACAGTCAATCGAAATTCAATCGGCTGACACATACGAAACCCAACTCACTAAGGAAGGGCGCATTATTCCGTCCTTCGAAGTGCGTCGTGACACAATCAGGGAACAGCTTGAAAAACATGCAAACGCATTGGGTCACACGATTGGTAATGATCCGGAAACCTGGGCGTTACTCGATGAAGTAACCGCACTGGTGGAACACCCCACGGTTTACACAGGCCAGTTCGACCCGGCTTTCCTGGAGGTACCGGCAGAGTGCCTTATCCTTACCATGCGGTTGAATCAAAAATACTTTCCTTTATTTGATCCGGCTTCCGGCAAGCTGACGCATCAATTCCTTATCGTAAGCAATATGGAAGTGGCAGACCCTTCCAACATCGTGGAAGGTAACGAGCGCGTGGTCAGGCCTCGCCTGGCCGATGCCCAATTTTTCTACAACACCGACCGCAAAACCTCGTTGGCAAGCCGCGTTGAAGCCTTGGAAAGTCGTGTTTATCACAACAAACTAGGCTCTCAGCGTGAGCGTATTGAACGCGTTCGTGCCATCGCGCGATATGTCGCAGAAAACATTGGTGCCGACACGAACAACGCCGACCGCGCCGCCCTGCTGGCAAAGGCCGACCTGAACACAAATATGGTGGGCGAATTTCCCGAACTGCAGGGCATTATGGGCGGCTACTACGCGCAAGCCGACAACGAACCTGCGTCAGTGGTCAATGCCATTACCGGTCAATACCAAATTCGCCTTGAAAGCCCGGTAAACACCCACAATGAAACGACTGTTGCGCTGTTTATTGCCGAGCGCGCCGAAACATTGATCGGTATCTGGGGGATCGGCCTTGTACCCAGCGGAGAACGCGACCCCTATGGCCTTCGCCGAGCCGCACTTGGGATCATCAGCGCTTTCGAGCAGCTTGCTGCGGGAGCGTATTTACAGCCTGGGCAACCCAATAAACTCACCATTACCGGGTTACTTGAATTCGCTCGAAAAACCTTTAGTGATACTTCTATTAACGACGATGTCGTCGCCGAAGTAAGCCACTTTATTTATGAACGTTATCGCAACCTTCTGGCGTCGGAATTTGACCGTACTGTTATCGATGCGGTGCTTGAACTTGCCCCCCCACTGAACGAAGTGCACACGCGCATCCAGGCCTGCACGGCTTTTGCCGAACTACCCGAAGCGCAAAGCCTCGCCTCGGCAAATAAGCGTATTGTTAATTTGCTTAAAAAAGCAAATATCAATATGCAAACCGTAGATCCGCAATTGCTCGAAGAACCCGCCGAACAAGCGCTGGAAAAGCTCATTAACGAACTTGAGCCTCGCGCGCATCAGCAGTTCAAAGCCGGCGATTTTCGCGGTAATCTAACGACTTTATCGGGTGTGCGCGATGCCGTCGACCAATTCTTCAACGATGTCATGGTCATGGCTCCCGACCCCGCCCTTCGGGACAACCGTCTGGCACTACTGGGCCGGCTCAAACAACTTATGAACCAAGTAGCGGATATTTCCAGGTTAGCGCAGTGAAACTTGCCATTCTCGACCGCGACGGCGTCATCAACTTCGATAGCGAGGCTTACGTTAAAAGCCCCGATGAATGGATACCTATCCCCGGTAGCCTCGAAGCCATTTCACGTCTTTCACATGCCGGTTGGCGCGTGATCATAGCCAGTAACCAATCTGGTCTGGCGCGTGGCCTGTTCAGCGTTGAAACGCTGAATGCCATTCATGCAAAACTGCGCCACGAACTTGCCCAGCTTGGCGGCCATGTCGACGCCATTTTTATCTGCCCTCACGGCCCCGACGACGGTTGCGAATGCCGCAAACCTCGCCCCGGCCTATTTCACGATATAGCACGTCGTTACGATACAAAATTAGACCAGGTGCCCTCAGTGGGGGACTCCTGGCGCGACCTGCAGGCCGCCAGTGCGGCGGGGTGCGCCCCTTGGCTGGTCATGACAGGTAACGGCAAAAAAACATGGGCTAACGGTGACCTGCCCAGCGGAACGCAAGTGCGCGATACCCTCGCCGACGTTGTCGACGCTTGGCTGGAGGCCTGAACATGGCCTGGATACGCTCTGCGCTTTACATGGCGTTCCTTACCGTTACCGTTATCCCTTATGCTTTTGCCTGCCTTGCTTGGTCGTTTCTGCCCTTGCATCAACGTTATCGGCTTACCATGGGCTGGCCCCGCCTCGCTATTTGGGGGGCACGCATCATTCTCGGTATTAAATGGCAGATCAAAGGGTGGGAGAACCTGCCGAGCGGCCCGGCGGTCATTCTTGCCAAACATCAATCTGCTTGGGAAACTTTATTCCTACCTGCCTACCTGCCTCGGCAAGCCTGTTTTGTTTACAAAAAAGAGCTTCATCGCGTTCCATTTTTCGGTTGGGGGCTGGCTTTGCTGGGTATGATTCCAATCAACCGCAGCAAGGGGCGCGACGCCTTTGAACAGGTCGTGGAAATCGGGCGAAAAAGACTTAACGAAGGTCGCTGGCCGGTGCTCTTCCCCGAGGGTACCCGTGTCGCACCCGGCAAAACCGCCCGCTTCAAAACCGGCGGCGCCATGCTGGCTGCTAGAACCGGCGCACCGGTCGTGCCAATAGCGCTTAACTCCGGCGAATGCTGGCCTCGCAATGCATTTGTCAAAAAGCCCGGTTGCATTACCGTGTCAATTGGCCCACCTATCGAAAGCGCAGGCCGTAACGCGGCTGAGGTTAACCAGCTTGTGCAAAAATGGATCGAAGCGGAAATGCGTATTCTGAATCCGGAACGTTATGGCACAGAGTGAACAATTAGCACTGTTCGAATACTCGTCCCAACCCGGGAAGCCCGAGAAGCCTCCCTCCCCTTCTCCTGCGCTGCGAACCGATAACGCACACAACAAAGCCCCTGTTCCAACGCCGCCCCCCCCGTCATTACCCGATGGCGCACAATGGCGTGAAACAGTCACATCACTGCAAACGATTGGTTTCGTGTTACTAAGGTCACGCAGAAAAAGCATCGGCCTGCAAGTTAACGAAGATGGCTTGCGTGTTACTGCCCCCCGTTGGGTCAGTTTGAAACAAATCAATGCGGCAATCGACGATAAGGCGACCTGGATCCTGGCTAAAATCCGTCACCATCAGGAACGTAGAAAGAAACTGGCCTTAGCCGACACGCAATGGCACGATGGGGGAAAAATCCCCTACCTGGGAAATTTAATTATTTTACGACTGGGTCTGGAAACACAAACGCGCTTTCGCGGCAACACACAAGCGCCAAAACCTGATGATGCACTGCTCATTGGTTTACCGGCGAACGCGGATCACCGCCGTGTCCGTGACAGTACACACATGTGGCTGCAGGCGCAGGCAAAAGAGTGGTTTGACCTACGCATTCGTTATTTCACCCATCGCCACCCCGACCTTTCCATTAACCGCTGGCGCCTTTCAAACGCGACAACCCGTTGGGGCTCATGCAATTCCGACCGGAATATCATGTTGAACTGGCGTCTGATTCATTTTGAACCCGACGTCATCGATTACGTGATCGCACATGAACTGGCCCACCTGCGTCACATGGACCACAGCGCTTCTTTTTGGCGTGAGGTAGGTCGCTTGTGCCCCGGTTTCGAGCGCGCCCGTGATATCCTGCGGGGTCAAGATCCTGCATCCTTACCTTTGCTTCAAGGAGACTTCTGAATGCGAATACTGCACACCATGTTGCGCGTTGGCAACCTCGACCGTTCGCTGGCCTTTTACACGGAAGTTTTAGGGATGCGTCTGCTGCGTAAACAAGATTACCCAGGTGGAAAATTCACCCTCGCTTTTGTAGGCTATCAAGACGAAGCGGACGGCGCTGTTATCGAACTGACATACAACTGGGATACCGACCAATACGACCTTGGAAACGGTTACGGCCATATCGCCCTGGAAGTAGAAGACGCTTACGCGGCCTGTGAGACCATTCGCAATAAGGGTGGTAACGTCGTGCGGGATGCCGGCCCCATGAAGCACAGCACCACGGTTATTGCGTTCGTCGAAGACCCAGACGGCTACAAAATCGAGCTGATTCAACGTAAAGGCCGCGCCGACTAAGCAGCACAACCGCTTACCCAACGATGCTGAACGCTCTTTGGCTAGCCTTCTTTCTGATTGCGGCTTGTGCGGGCCTCTATCAATGGTTAGTGCTTTCCGATCCCGACGTATTCGGTCGTATTGTGCAAAGCCTGTTCCAAATGGCCGAATTGTCGGTCAGCATCATGATTTTGCTGTTCGGCACCCTAACATTATGGCTTGGGTTTTTACGCATCGCCGAATCCGCAGGGCTTATCAACACGCTCTCAAGATGGCTAAGTCCGCTTTTTCAAAGACTCATGCCGGAGGTACCCCGAAATCATCCCGCTTTGGGTTTAATTACACTCAACTTCGCAGCAAATGGGCTGGGGCTCGACAATGCCGCCACCCCAATCGGCTTGCGCGCCATGCGCGAATTGCAAAATCTTAACCCCACACCGAATACCGCCAGCAACGCACAAATTTTGTTTTTGGTCCTGAATACTTCGTCGCTGACACTGCTACCCGTCACGATATTCATGTACCGTGCTCAACAGGGCGCCCCCGACCCAACGCTGGTATTTCTACCCATTCTACTGGCAACAACGGCCTCATCGCTGGCAGGTTTGTTGGCTGTAGCGCTGGTGCAGCGCATTAAACTCACCGACCCGGTTGTGATGCTGTGGTTAGGCGCAGCCGCCGTACTCCTGGGCAGTTTCATGGCACTGTTGGCGGGCTTATCGGCCACGGCACTGAGCGCCCTTTCATCCTTGCTCGGAAATTTGATTCTTTTCGGCCTGATCATCCTTTTTCTGATCGTTGGTTTCATACGCAAGGTTCCTGTCTATGAGCACTTTATTGAAGGTGCCAAAGAAGGGTTTGAAATTGCAAAGAGCCTGCTGCCCTACTTGGTTGCCATGCTGTGCGCAATTGGCGCGTTACGTGCATCCGGTGCACTTGACGCGCTGCTTGAGCTATTACGATGGATTGTTGCGGGTTTCGGCATGGATACGCGCTTTATCGACGCCCTGCCAACAGCACTGACCAAACCGTTCTCGGGAAGTGCCGCAAGGGCCATGATGTTGGAAACAATGCAGCATCATGGCGTGGATAGTTTTGCAGGGCTGTTGGCAGCCACCGTTCAAGGCAGCACCGAAACGACGTTTTATGTTCTTGCCGTTTATTTTGGCGCTGTGGGAGTCCAGCGCGCACGACACGCCGTACCATGCGCACTCGTTGCCGATTTCGCCGGCATCACTGCCGCCATCGCCGTTTGCTATTGGTTCTTCACCTGAGGCAATAGATAATCGGCCAAAGCAATAAACTGCGCAACCGACAAAGCTTCCGGCCGCGCAGTTTCAGCGATGCCCACAAAACCCCAATCAACCAGCGGTGCCCAGTCACCCAAACTGCGCCGAAGCATTTTTCTGCGCTGACCAAAAGCCCGTGCAACCAATGCCGAAAACAGACCTTCATCTTGAGGGCGCAAACGATCATGCGGCAGCGGCACCATTCTTACAATGGCTGAAACCACCTTCGGTGGCGGCTCGAACGCCGTGGGCGGAACATCAAACAAACGCGTCATAGCGTAGCGGGCCTGAAGCATCACCGACAAACGACTGTAGTGCGGGTCTCCTGGCACTGCAACCATGCGATCGACAACCTCTTTTTGCAGCATAAAATGCTGATCTTTAATTTGATCCGCATAATCAATCAGCTTGAAAAGCAAAGGGCTTGAAATATTATAGGGAAGGTTGCCGACTACCCTTAAAGACGCCCCTAGCAGTGAAAAATCAACATTTAAAACATCGGCCTCAAGAACCGTTAATTTAGTGTCCGGATACCGGCTTCTAAGCCGTTGGGCCAGATCGCGATCGATCTCGATAACGGTCAAGTGGTTCAAACGCGCCAACAGTGGGGCCGTTAATGCTGCCTGCCCAGGCCCGATTTCCAACACCCTGTCATGAGCGTTGGGATCAATGGCACGAACAATTTGATCGATTACCGAAACGTCGACCAGAAAATTCTGACCGAATCGCTTGCGAGCCTGGTGTGTGCCCATTTAATTCCGATTCAACTGGTTTCCACGCGGATCAAGGCGGTTATCGATATACGCCTGTGCACGAACCCGCCCGAGCCAATCATCAAAAGCAGGGCCCACCTGGCGCTCAAACAACACCTCGCGCGCGCGCATCCGCTTGAACTCTTCCTCCATATCCTCAGTTCGACGCTCCTGGACAGTAATTAGATGCCAGCCAAAAGGCGTTCTTACAGGCTCACTGATTTCGCCAGGCTGCAAGTTATCCATTGCCTGCTCAAATGGCGGCACGGTTTCGCCCGGCGAAAGCCAACCCAAATCGCCACCCAGTGGCGCCGACGCATCTTCTGAATAGCGACGCGCCAGATCAGCGAAATCCTCGCCTGCCAAAACCCGTTGCCGAATATCCTCAAGACGAGTACGGGCACGCTCATCGGAAGTTGCCTGATCGATTTTTATCAGAATATGGCGCGCGCGCGTTTGCGTCACCATCATCGGGCCTTCTGACTGAAATACAGCGGCCATTTCATTTGCACGCGAATCAACTTCGGGAGGGGGTGGCATTTGTTGCTGAGCCGATTGCTGAGGCCCTGGGCCCCGGGTCGTTACTTTCAAAATATGAAACCCGTTACCACTGCGAATAATGTCACTAACCTCATTTGCAGACAAATTCTGAACCGCCTGCAAAAACAAGTCGGGCCAGCCTTGCGCGGGTCGAACCCCCATATCACCGCCTTCCAGCGCCCCCGGACCGTCGGAGACTGCGGCGGCAACGGCGGCAAAATCCGCACCGGCTTTAATTCGCGCCAACGCATCTTGAGCTTCACGCCGATACTCTTCAACTTGTGAAGGTGACGCCGACTCGGGAACCTGAATAAGGATTTGCGCCAAACCGAGAGGTTGCATGGGCGAAGCTTGAGCCGGCGCTTGACCCGCCGGTGCACCAGCAGTTGGCTGCCCGCCACCAACAAATCCACCCGTCACACTTTGACTACGTAAAAAAGCATCCACTTCACCGTCGGAAATCATAATTCGGCTATCAACTTCACGTTGACGCACCAAATCGGTAAGAATTTCCTGACGCAACGACTGGCGGTAGTAATCCCAGGTAACACCCGACTTTTCGATTTCCGCCCGCAATTGCGCCTCGGACATATTGTTGCGCTGAGCGATGTTGGCAACTGCCTGATCAAGCTGGGCATCACTCACGCCAACATTCAAACGCCTGGCCTCTTGCCGAATTAACTCTTCGGTAATCATGCGCTGCAAAACCTGACGCCGAAGTGTATCGTCATCGGGAGCCTGGATGTTTTGCATGGCAAGTTGTGCTTTAGCCGCCTTCAGTTCCTGCTCAAGTTGGTACAAAGTAATGACTTGTTTATTGACAACAGCGGCAATCCCGTCGACAAAACGCGTGGGTGATTGCGCCGCTTGTCCGGTCGCCGACGCGGGGCCGTTCGGCTGTGCATGACCAACACCCATTACAGCCAGCAGACCCAGAACTGGCATTGCACATACCGCAAGCCGGCGTTTTACGGACAAAACAAACATTATTCATACCTCTCGAAAGTGGTTGTGTCGGGGATGGGCGGCGTAGCCGACTGATACCCACGGATATTACGCCCCAGGAACCCAAGTGGATCGGTACCCAGCGAACCAAGACCATTCAACTCCAGCTGCAGGAACAAAGCCGTATTCTTGTCTCCCAGCGATACGGCATAACGCTGGAATACAACACGAGCCGCCCAGCAACAGTCACCCTGATACTCCAGCCCCATAATAGATTGGGTGGTGCGCTTTTCATCAATAGCGTAATCGATTCGGCCCATGAGTGAAATTTTAGAGGTGAGCGGCCACTGGCCCGAGACACTAACTTGCTCTTTGGTTAAATTAGGGTCGTTGGGGCCATAAACATAATCCGGGTTGGATACCTGTCTTGGATCACGCTCGTATCGATAGGAGGCGGACAACGTGGCCAACCGTTTGGGATTCCAGCGCAAACCCGCCGTCATTCTATTGCGGTCGTTCGATTCGGGGTTGAATTGCGCATCAAAACGCACGTTGAGCTTATCAGTGAGAGCCGCATTCACTCCCACCAGGTAATCTGATTTTTTATCCGTACGAGGGGCACCGCCAGGTAACGTAACACGCCGGTCATCGAAGTAGATTCTTTGGGCGGCCGATAACGACAGCCTTTCGAAACCCGTATCGGCATCCAGCCACCGTGTGGTAAGACCCACGGTTAACTGGTTGGCGTCGGCAATTCTGTCCCAGCCGCCGCTGAAATAGTTTTCATCGAAGGCCTGGGCAAAATTGAACGTTGCAATACCCGTATCATAAACAGGCAGATTGTCTTGGTCGCGATAGGGGACTCTTAAATAATAGAGGCGCGGCTCTAATGTTTGAACAGAAGGGTTACCAAAGAAATGGGTGTCTCGTTCGAACATAAGGCCCGAATCAATCGAAAACAAAGGCACCACTCGCGACTCCGACCCCGGCCGGCCCGAAAACTGCGGGAATTGACCAGGATACCAGTTGGTATTGTACTGGCTCATGTGGAGCGCGGCTTTAGGTGTAACGTACCAACCCGGCTTGACAACAGGAAAGGAAATGGCGTTGTACGACGTCATGCGCGTACCGTCAGGCCTTAAACGCTGGCCATCCACCAAGCCCGGATACCCGCCGCCTTTATACCGGGGCATCACAAACTTGGTTGCATAGTTCAACGACACCAGATCAAAACCATGCCAATCGTAACGGGCGCCACGAACAAAGAGCTCCGGCTCTTTGTTGAACTGCGGATAGCGATACGATGCGCCGGCTGTCGTATCCTGAATTGTTTGATAAGTGTAATGTTGAACAGAGGCCTGCCAATAGGGGCTGCCGGCCCAACCCACCGTTAAAACGCGAGGCAGGTAGTCGATGGAAGCCTGATTTACGCCAATGGTTGAAAAATCACGAAAATAATTGTCATCAGACACCGCATTAATGTCGGCCGAAGCATAAAACCCATGCCCGAAACGATGCTCATGACGCCAGGTATACATCCAACGCTTTTCTTGCGTTTGCTTGTCGTTGGGAAGATAAGTGCCTGCCAGCATACCGCTATAGGACCGCCCTAAATAACGGTACTCAGCCCCAAGTTGCACACCCCTTTTGGACATGTAGCGCGGTGTTAACGTTAAATCGTAGTTGGGCGCCAAATTAAAATAATACGGTAGGGCGAACTCGTAGCCTGAATTACTTGATCCTCCATAACTGGGGATCAGGAAACCTGATTTGCGCTCTTTACGAATAGGAAAAGACAAATAAGGTGACGCCAGAATCGGCACGCCTTTGAAAAACAGCACCCCGTTACGAGCCACGCCTTCGTTCTCGTCGAAATCAAAATCAACACGGGGAGCCGATATATACCAAGCGGGATCGGGGCATGGGCATGCAGCGTATTCCATATCGGTCATGCGCATTTGCGACCGACTAAAAACCTGCGTTAAGGCCGACGTACCCGAACCACCGCCGGCACCCAACCAAAAATCAGCGTTTGTGATTTCCCCTGTTTCACTATCAAGGTTGTAGTGAATTTCCGGGCCTTTCACAACGTTACCGTCGCGCATAAGGTAACCATCACCCCACACGTCGACCTGCCCGGTTCCACGTTGGTAATCGATACGTTGACCTTTGACCACTGCGTCGTTGCGCCGAACCTCGGCATTGCCGGTAAGAATAATCTTATCGTCGGTATCGTTCTCTATTTTGTCAGAAATCGTAAACGCCGATAACTCGCTTTCCGGTACTCCGCCATGAGCATTCAACCGGCTGGATTCACGCAACCCCTGATCGGCTGCCGGTATTTCCGAGATGCGCATCGACGGGACCGGTTCGGCAAACTGCTGCCCACTGGCCTTTGCCGCAGACAAAACACTTACCGCCAGAAATACCGACCAACAGACAAAACGCACGAGAAATCAACCCCACGAAACAGTTATTATTTTGGCACTGTGGCCGCAACGAAAGAAACAGCAACCCGGTATTATAGGAGAACCTGACCAAACCTCCAGTTTGCCGTTACAAAAGAACTTTTCCTTATTTTTTCTTGCCCAACATGACTCAACACAACACGCAGCAACCTCCCGACAATCGCCTGACCCAGTTGAAGGAATGGCTTCAGCACACAACGCCCTCAATGGGTATTGCACTTGAAACACTGGAACCTGCCTCCAGCGACGCCAGCTTTCGACGCTATTTCCGGGTAAAGGCGCATGATCGCACCCTAATCGTTATGGACGCGCCGCCCGCGCAGGAAAATTGCGAACCATTTTTACACGTAACGGCTTTGCTGCGCGACGTCGGTTTGAATGTTCCCACCATATTGGCCCAAAACCTCCAGAACGGCTTCCTGCTTTTATCCGACCTGGGGCCCCAAACCTATTACCAGGCAATCCAAACCGGCCTGGCCGACGACATCTTGCAAGCACGCTACAAAGAGGCATTGTCGGCGTTGGCCACCATGCAAACGGCACAAACCTCCGGCCTGCCCTTTTACGACAAGCCTCGCATGCTCACGGAACTATCCCTGTTTCCGGAGTGGTATGTAGAACGCCATTGCAACGCGACGCTTACCAGACAAGAAAAGGACGACCTTAACAAACTCTTCCAAGCGCTCGTGAACGATAACGTTCGCGCTGAAAAAGTACTGGTTCATCGCGATTTTCACTCGCCCAACCTGATGCTCTGCACCGAACCCCGATTCGGCGCGAACCCAGGCATTATTGATTACCAAGACGCCGTGGCAGGCCCGATCACCTACGACATTGCCTCGCTTGTTATGGACGCAAGAACCAGTTGGGAAGAACCACAGCAGTTGGACTGGGCCATACGTTACTGGGAGGAAGCACGCAAACTTGGGTTGCCTGTCGACAAAGATTTCGCAGACTTCCATCGCGCTTATGAATGGATGGGTCTGCAACGTAACTTACGCATTCTCGGCGTATTCGCCCGACTTTCTCTGCGCGACGGCAAACACCATTACCTCGACCACATCCCTCGGGTCATGGCCTATGTGCGGCAAGTCGCCGACCGATACGGCGAATTCAAGCCGCTTTTACGGCTCCTTGACCGCCTTGAAGGCAAAACCCGCGTCATGGGGTTATCGCTGTAATGCGGGCAATGATTCTTGCAGCAGGGCGCGGTGAACGTATGCGACCCCTTACCGACCATACGCCCAAACCCCTGTTACCCGTAGCAGGCAAACCTCTGATTGTCTGGCATATTGAGCGGCTGGTAGAAGCGGGCATTACCGAAATTGTTGTTAACCATGCTTGGTTGGGCAAAAAGATTGAAGCCGCATTGGGCAACGGATCGGCATTCGGTGCAACACTGGAATACTCCCCCGAAGAATATGCCCTGGAAACGGCCGGCGGCATTGCCAAGGCACTGCCACTGCTTGGAGAGCAGCCATTTTTAGTCATGAACGGTGACGTGTGGTGCGATTGGTTGCCGCATCATGCCAAAAAGCATGCCCGCACGCTGCAAGAACAAGAAAAAAACGCGTGGCTGCTTTTGGTTGACAACCCCGACCACCACCCCAACGGCGATTTTTATCTTGATACAACTGATGAACTTCGTCACAGCAATGGGTGTCGTACTGATCGTAAGCTTACGTTTTCCGGAATTGGTGTTTATCAACCCGCTATGTTTTCCAGTATCCCCAGCCATGAGCCCGCTCGTCTTGCGCCTCTTCTGTGTAAAGCCATGGACAAACACGAGGTGATCGGAGCGCATTACAATGGCTACTGGATCGACGTCGGGACACCCGACCGTCTCCACGCACTGGAACGCAAACTCCAGTTTTAATCGCTTCCGGCGCACACTATTCTGATCTCACGACCTGCGCAACACTCAGGACTCAAGCAATGGCATTATTTGGTTCATCAAATCGCAATACGTTCAAACCCACCCCTTATGGCGCAACTCGCAAGAAACGGCGGATACCGCGCTGGTTAATCCTGATGCTGACCGGCATTGTTCTGGGTGCCGGCGGCGTATTATTCGTGCAAACAAGTTACGGGCCCACCTTGCTCACAGTCGAACAAGCCGAACAACTGCGCCAAGACCTGAACAGCGCCAACCTAGACAAACAACGTCTGCAATCGCAACTGAACCGGATTACACACGAACTAAAAGAAAGCCAGGCGGCGCTGGTTGAACAGACCGAGCGCGCCACGACGGCGCAAGAGGCGGCAGAAAACCTGAAGGACGACGTGCTGCTGTTGGCGGGCGCGGTTGCACCCGACCCCCGAGGCACCTCCCCAGGAATTCGGGCGGCAGACTTCGCCAATGCTCAGGGCCAGTTAAATTACAAACTGCTCGTTATGCAAGACAACCCCGAGGCACCCACCTTCAACGGCGTTATGGATTTTGCGGTTGCAGGCCGCTACCCGAATGGTCGAGCCACCACTTTGGATATACCGGTTGGCGATGTCGACATCGGATACTACTCACAACTGTCCGGCAATGTTGAACTGCCGGATGGATTCACCGCAACGCAGGTAACGATTCGTATTCGTCCGGGAGCCGATGAATCGATTGCGGCCACCCGCACCATTCGCGTACCTCGCTAACAGCGGGCCCGGGTCGACGCCCGCTCAATGACCCGGGCCGTTTAACGGCTGGCCTTTCACCCCGGCATAAAAGACAATAAGCTCAACCGCTTCCGAGCCGCTTGTTCCGCGATGAACTGTATCAACGGTTTCAGGCAGCGTGTCTCCCTCCGATAACATTAACTTTTGGCCCGATTGCGTCTCAACGGTTAAGCTGCCACGCACAACATAAGCGGCATTCGGCATTGGATGCGTATGCCATGGCAAGGTTGTATTTGGAGGAATTTCAATTTTAAGAATCGAAAGTTCAGGGCGCCCGGTTGGATAAGGCCCATAATCAACGCCATCCCACGATTGCGTTGTTTTCATCAGTGTTTCAACTTTTACGCTATTGCTCTCACTCTTGTTTTTTTGAAGAGCGTCAGCAGCGAAGGCTGAACCGGCCAAGCATTGAAGTGCAAGCAAACAAAAACACAAACGCCGCTTCATATTTTGCATCCTGACAAAAACGGGAACCGGCCCATACTATCAGGTGCAATAAATTCGATAAAGCCCGAAAACACAAAAGGCCGCGCTTTGAAACGCGGCCTTAAGGGCAATTTAAGTAGGTTTGGTGGGCTGACTGGGACTCGAACCCAGGACCAACGGATTAAAAGTCCGGTGCTCTACCAACTGAGCTATCAGCCCGACCGAAGAACAAGATTATGAAGTAATTTTATTTAAGTGTCAAACGACTTTGAAAAAATTAATACGTTGAAGTCGAGCCATGTTATTTCAGCCTTATCGCATGCGTGATATGCGCACCTCAGCGCCACGCCGCTTAACCTCCAAACCTTCGGAAGGCAGTATTTTCAAGCCTTCCAAACCTTTGATGTAGCTGGACCCTTGCATCTGCATCACGCGAATTTTGTTGCGCATTGCTGCTGGACTATGCTCCGGCATGCCAAACAACCAGACCTCGTCCAGCAAACGCGCCGAGTTGAATTCGGACGTATGGGGAGCATACGGCCCCAAACACAACATATGGCCCTCGCGCCCGAATACCGGCAGGGCATCCAATCCAACCTCAACATCCAGAACCGTCCCCCCCTCATAACGCCATCCGGTATTTAAATCCCACCACCCGGATCCTTCAGGCAAATAAACCTTTACCTTTCCACCTGGCTGAGTAAACGGTGCGATGAGTAAAGCCGGACCAAACATATACTGCGTATCCCACCCATGAGCGGCAGGATCGTCTGGAAAGGCAAGCAACATGGAGCGTTGAACAGGCAACCCAGTGCGAACCGCATCCTCGATGATGCCAAGTGCATAGGGAATTAAACGATAGCGCCACTGCAACCAATGTTGCACCAGCGCTTGCGTCTTTTGATCGAAGGCCGTCGGCAACAAAGCGGGCACGGCCTGGAAACTGAAGTTACCCGAGAAAACCAGGCAAGATAACCAACGAATATAAAGTTCAGGGGTCATCTCACGCACCGGCTGCGCAGCATTGCCCAATGTATGCATTTGCACCGGCACGGCACTTGCTCCCAGCGCCAATGCCGTTCGTAACGAATGCGTCAGGCCCGTCCAGTCGTTACCGACATCGGGCCCCATTTGCCACGCATAACGTTGAACCGCAGGAAATAAATCACTGCTCAGCACGATTCCTTCCTGCGGGGTTTTATGGCCTGCAAAAGCATCAAACAGCGCATTACGCGCCAGTAATGGGTAAACCACACGCAAAACCGAACCGCACTCCCCACCCCGAGCCGTGATGTCGTCTGGGATATCGTATTGCGCATTGCACATAGGCGCAGCAATACCTTCGTCGAACATCTGCCGCTGGCGTTCAGACCAGAGCTTATACACGTCTTTATTGGTTAAATCCAATAAACCGTATGAACGCCCCCCACTTAACTCATCACCCGGAAACACATGGGCTTCGCCGTTCTCATCATTTATCAGTAACCAGCCCCGATCTTCCCACTCCTCGAACAATACGGTGCCAGTAAAAACACCTGGAAAGGTGGGAGCAACCAACTGCACGTTCACCGATTCAAACACATTGCTCAGACTGCGTGCATCCGCAGCACGTTGCGGATCCCATTCGAATGCAGGTTTGTCGTCTTGAAACGCATACGCTGCTGAGCCGGTAAGACGAACAACATCGAATGAAAAGCCCTCTGAGCGCAAGCTTTGAGCAAGGGAATGGAGTGACTCAGTAGATTGCCCTGGTGCCTGGTCGAGCCATACACCCATTGGCCATAGCCCCGGTTGGCCGGCGCGTCCGGTCAGCGCAGTATATTGATTTAAAATTTCGGCCGGATCCCCCACAAAAAGGAAGATATCAAAACCTCGATCTTCTATGGAAACCTGGCAATGATTTGGAGTGGTGCGGCCCAAGTCATAAACAATGCGCCCCAGCGTGTTGACATAAATACCCCAACCGGTTGGGCTCCAGAGCACAGGCAAGGCTCGTTCTGCTGCGTGGTCACTAGTGATACGCTCGCCGCGTCGGTCAAGCGACCCCAATGTTTCACCCAATCCGCATAGAACCTCTTCGTCGGCAAGCTCCAGGCAAGCATCCCAGCGTGGCCCCTGACCGGCGTCATGAACCCTCAGACCCGCGTCATCTGCCGTACCCAGCACATAGTCATCGCCTTTATATAAGGACCATGACAAGGGGGAGCGCATGATATCCAACACCATATCGCCCTGCTCAATACGCCACCCATCCCCTTCTTCCGGCATGAGGGAACTCACCGACAACTCACCCACCGGCTCCTGTCTGACAAGCAACATCTCGGCGTGCTGTCTGGCTCGAGAAGTGAGTTTGTCAGCGTTCATGGAGGCGGCAGGCCCGCAACGCATACGGAAAACCCCCGGCGCGTGCGCTTCAACACGAAACACATGTTCCGTATTTTCCAGTTCAAAATCGACCGTTGTCGATTTTGCATGTAGGAACCGCGAAAGCATCATTGATTTCACGTTATCAGAGTCAGACTTAGTCGACACAACGAATCCTTGGGCATCAATCGCCTGAAAGCGTCCAAAAGAGCATATTTTGACGGATTTACGCCATAAAATAAAATCGCGACGCAAAAAACATAATAATTAGCCAAATTCAGGGCCAACTCAGCTATCTGGGCAATAGCGCTGCAGATAGCTCTCGCTCCACAATAGCAGGTTCATCATTCAGCTTCGCCCCAATCAAATCGGCAGCCAAAGCCGCCCACGTCAACCCCCTTGAACCATAAGCAGTAGCCAGCCAAAGATCGTGCTGCTGATATAAAGGCCCGATTACCGGAAGCCGCCCCGTTACCACTGCGCGCCAGCCGGCCCACCCGCCGACAACAGAGTCGGAACCCGATAACATCTTCCGATGCGCCGGCAAGAAATAACTTAGTTTTCGAGCAATTTCCCGTTGCCCCTGGCGAGTCACTTGCGCGCGAGTCTGCTCCAAATCGTATGTCCCCCCGGCAGTGAGTACCCCCTCAACTTGCGGCAACCAGTAAGCCGAAGCGTCAAGCACACAAGCGGGCCCTCCATTAAAACCGGCGGCATCGAAATAACTGACCTGCCCCGGTACCGCCTGCAGTCGCTCCAGCTTTGGAAAATCTCCCGGTTTTGTAAGCTGGCAGAGCAATGATCTTATATTGCGCGCATTGGCCAGAACCACAACCGACGCTTCATAGTTTGAACCACTTTCTGTCCTCAAGCTACACCCCCCCTCGCGAAACCGCGTGACCTCGGTAACGGAGTCCTCAACACAGGAAATCCCAGGATGATTCAGCAATGCCGGTAAAAGTCGATTAGGTTTAACTAACAAACCAGACGCACGATAACAACCTCCAAACTCCAGAAACTCGCCCGCTTTTTGCGATGCTGCTCCAGGGTCCAACCAACCAGCCCAATCATTTGGGAAGCCCAGACTCCAAAGCACTTCCTGCCACGACGCCACGCCACGATCCTGCGTGGGCAAGCTCAGTGTTCCGCATCGTATCGGACGAGCGAGCCCCCCCAATTGCGACCAGTTCGCCCAGGCGCGCGCCACGCCGACACGACTCAATCGCGCACGATAATCGTCATCTTTGGAAAGATACGGTGATACCGCCGCCGCAAAATGCCCCGCATGCGACCCTGCTTTGCTTAACTTCAACATGGGATCGAAAACTTTCACATGGTGCCCACGTTGCGCCAGCCCCCAGGCGATGGCCGCACCGGCCACACCAGCCCCGACCACCATGACATCGGCACCCACAAAAGACGATCGCCGGGTGTGGCATAAGCCGTCACGCAATCGCGCCCGCACACATCCCTTAAACGCATTTCCAGCGTCTTGAATCTCGAAACCCGACTGCTGCAATACGCCCTGCAACCGTTGCGCATTATTATCAGCCAGACCTACAACTTCGGCACGTGCACCGGCAACACGCACGAGTTTGCCGGCTGGTGAAGCCCCCCCTGACTCACCTAGAAAAGCGGCTGAATTTGACAACCAGAACACGTCGACAATCGCGTCCATTTGACGTAAAGCCACCGACAAAGGGTGGAAAATCAGCGTTAGCGTTACTGCGCCACCGTCAAAGCTAAGCCTGTGCACCCCCGGCAAAGCATCCGGCCATTGCGCCTCCAGTTGCGCCGCCAAACTCCGAAGCGACTTCGGAACGTGATCATCACCTCCACGCTTTTTCAAAGCCGCCCAAGACTGCGGTGAAGAAAATGCAATGATCTGTAGTTTGGCACCGGGCGCACGATGGGAGCGCCAAAAAGCCCACAACGCAAGAAAGCGCATACCATCACCAAACGACGTATCGCAAACCGTCATACTATGCAGTCGCTCATCACTGGCAAGACGAGCCGTTGCTTTGATCCAACCCTCGGGCGACACCACCACGGATGTTGTTCCGTACAAATGCTCAGATTCCATCATTCTGTCAAAGACGCAGTGCACAATGTTGCGTAAACTATTGGTTCTTATTTAAAACTGCCCAGCCAATGAATAACACTGCTTTGCATCTTAGTGAAAATCTCGAACTCGCGGTACGGGCCGCACGCGCGGGTGCGGCCGTGTTGCAATCGTACGCACACCGTCGCGCCGACCTGCTAATTGATAAAAAAGCGCGAAACGACCTGGTTTCGCAGGCAGACCACGAGGCTGAAGCCGCCATTATCGACGTCCTGAACTCAAGTGCCAACACGTTTGGCATTATCGCGGAAGAGTCAGGCGGCACGACCCGGGAAATCGCAACATGGTACATTGATCCGCTGGACGGCACCACCAATTTCCTGCACGGTGTGCCGCATTATGCTGTTTCCATCGCGCTTGTCGCCCATCGCGGTGCGATCGTGAACGGCGCACCGCTTGAACACGATACCCCCGTTGTTGCCGTCGTTTACGACCCAAACCAAGAGGAAATATTTTCGGCGCTATACAACACCGGCGCCTGGCTGAACGATCACCGCATCCAGTGTTCGCAAACAGAATCGCTGGCTGAGGCTTTGCTGGCCACAGGGCTTCCGTTTCGAGATTTTAGCTTCGCCGACAACTATATGCCGACGTTGCATGACGCAATACACACAAGCCGCGGCGTGCGGCGTTTCGGTTCTGCAGCACTTGATTTGGCCTGGACGGCATGCGGTCGCTTTGACGGCTACTGGGAAATGGGTTTGGCCTCGTGGGATGTCGCTGCGGGCACCTTACTGGTACGTGAGGCTGGTGGCATTGCAGAAGACCTGCATCATCAAGAACCCTGGCCTATAGGCGGTTATGTTTATGCCGCCAACAAGAACCTTGCGCCGGCGCTTCACACTATGGCTGCCGCCCATTTAACATAGATATAGTTTGTGCGCATTCAAACGAGCCCCTATGATGAAATTAATCGAACCGCTTATTGCCTGGAAGGATGAAATGACGGCTTTGCGCCGGGACATTCATGCGCACCCGGAGCTGGCCTACGAAGAAGTGCGAACATCCGATGTTGTCGCCAAAAACCTTGAGTCATGGGGCATCCCCGTGCATCGCGGCCTTGGTATTACCGGCATTGTAGGAACCATTGTGGGTCGCACAGAGAACGGGAAAGCATTGGGATTGCGTGCCGACATGGACGCACTTCCCATGCAGGAAACGAATACGTTCGAACATGCCAGCAAACATGAAGGCAAAATGCATGCGTGCGGACACGACGGTCACACCGCGATGTTGTTGACTGCTGCACGCTACCTGGCTGAAAGCCGCGATTTCGACGGCACCATATATGTTATTTTTCAGCCTGCCGAAGAGGGCTTCAGTGGTGCGAAGCGAATGATAGACGACGGTCTTTTTGAAAAATTTCCTATGCAGGCCGTTTTTGGGCTCCATAACTGGCCCGGCATGCCGGCAGGTACATTCGGTATTGTTCCAGGCCCCATTATGGGCGGGAGCAATCTTTTCAAGATCACACTGGAAGGCAAAGGCGCCCACGCAGCGATGCCCAATTTGGGACACGACCCAATCATGGCTGCCGTGCAACTGGCCCAATCGTTACAAACCACTATTACGCGCAACCTCGATCCACTCGACCCGGCTGTGCTTAGCATCACCCAAATTCACAGTGGAACGGCCGACAACGTTATTCCGGATAACGCCGAGCTCCGGGGCACGGTTCGGACACTCTCGGAAGAGGCGCTGGACCTCATCGAAAGGCGCATGGCCGAAATCACCGACCTGACAGCCCAAGCCTTCAATTGTCAGTCCAACTTTGTTTTCTCCCGAAAATACCCACCCACAATCAATCACGCAGATGAAGCGGCCCTTTGCGTGGAGGTTGCAAAATCAATTGTCGGGCCCGAAAACGTCGATCAAACAATCCGGCCGTCCATGGGCGCGGAAGACTTCGCCTTTATGCTTAAAGCCAAACCCGGGTGTTATGTATGGCTTGGAAACGGCGACGGAGACCACCGCTCCAAAGGACACGGACTGGGCCCGTGCACACTGCACAACGGCAGTTACGACTTCAACGATAATCTTCTGCCAATCGGCGCCAGCTACTGGGTGGAACTGGCAAAGCGTTGGCTGGCCAAAACCTGAATCGGGAACAACTGATTATGCAGCATCCCCCCGAAGAGCACGCTGTAACGCCTGCCGAACCCATTGTAATTCCCCGCCGCCTTGACCCGGAAGATGCCCAGCTCGCATTGCAAAAGCTACAGGCCATCCTGAAACGCGAGGAAGTAGCCGAAGCGCTCGCTCACCGACAGGAAGATGATGACGATGAGTCCAACCTGCTGGAAGGCATGTTGCAGCGCCGCCATGAAAACGAAATCAAGTCCATTGTAAATAGCCTGCACCCATCAGACATTGCCTTTATCCTGGAATCACTACCGGTTAACGAGCGCCAGGCAGTCTGGCAGTTGGTCAACCCCGAATTCGACGCTGACGTTCTGCTGGAAGTCGACGATTGGGCTCGTGAGTCGCTGATTAAAACAATGGATCTGCAAGATCTCGTCGCAGCGACGGGAACAATGGATGCAGACGAAATCGCCGATCTGGTTCCAGACCTGCCCCCTGACGTCATCGCTGAAGTGCAAAAAGGCCTGACTGACGAAGAGCGTGCGCAGTTGATTGAGGCCATGGGATACCCGGAAGGTACTGTGGGCGCAATCATGGACTTCGAAATGGTTCGAGTCCGTGAAGACGTGTCGCTGGAAGTGGTTTTGCGCTACCTGCGCCGATTACAGGAACTACCTGATCACACCGACCAAATCTTCGTTGTCGATCGCCAAGACAAACTTCAAGGTGTATTGCCCGTCTCAAAGCTCTTGGTCAGTGAGCCGGAAATCGACGTGGCGCAAGTCATGCAAACAGATTTCCTCACGCTAAGCCCCTTGGATTCGGACGCCGATGCCGCCGGCGCCTTTGAGCGTTATGACCTGGTTTCAGCGCCGGTAATTGACGATCATGGTCGCCTGATTGGCCGCGTCACGATCGCTGAAGTCGTCGACGTGATTCAGGAAGACTCACAAGAACAAGCCCTGTCACGCGCGGGCCTGCAAGAGGAGGACATTTTTGCCCCTGCGCTGACCGCCTTGCGCAACCGCGCGCCCTGGCTACTCGTGAATCTGGCCACGGCCTCAACTGCGGCCTTCATCGCATCGCGCTTCGAAGATACCGTTAGCCAAATTGTGATTCTGGCATTTCTTATGTCTATTGTTGCCGGGATTGCCGGCAACTCGGGCAATCAAACCATGACCATGGTCATCAGGGCCATTGCCGTTGGCCGTGTCAGTGGTGCCAGCACCTGGAACCTTGTAAAGCGTGAAATAAAAATCACGTTAATGGTCGGTTTTTGTGGCAGCCTCGTTGCTGCCGCATTCGCCTGGGCGATTTCACAATCATGGGCCATCGCGCTGGTGATGATGGTCGCCATGATTGGGAACATGTTAATGGGTGCGGCACTCGGCGTTCTTATACCGGTGTTACGCGACCATTTCGGCAAAGATCCCGCCATGGGGTCGTCGGTACTTCTTACGTTCGTTACCGACTCCCTTGGGTTTTTCCTGTTTTTAGGGCTTGCTTCTATTTTCCTGTTGTAATGCAACCAACCGCAACTGCCACAATTGAAAAAGCCTGGTTAAAAGCCAGGCTTTTTCAATTCAATTAACGACAATACCGTTTCAGGCAATCCGCCCATGACAATGTTTGTACTTCTTCCCACTACCACATGGGCAAGGTTCATTGCGCCCGACCTTGGGAACCGCACCAGCAGGAACCGCCCCACCAGACGCCGGTTGCGTTGCACCCAACGGCTCTTCCGCGATGCCGGGATCCTCACCACTTAACGCGGCATCATAATCAGAATGGTGATAGGTAACACCTTCAACAGTTTCAGGCTCGGTTTGAGCGACTTGTTCCGGTGTTTGAATCCGTACAGTAAGTAGCACCCTAACAACATCCGTACGAACGCGATCAAGCATCCCGGAGAAAAGCTCAAACGCTTCACGCTTGTACTCCTGCTTCGGGTCTTTCTGCGCATAACCACGCAAGTGAATGCCCTGACGCAGATGATCAAGAGACGAAAGGTGATTACGCCAATGCGTATCAATTGACTGCAGCAACACCGACCGCTCAAAAGGAGCCCAGTTATCACGGCCAACCAACTCAACCTTAGTACTGTAAACACGGTTGGCCTCCGCCAAAACGCGCTCCAACAAGTCTTCATCGGTTAAGTTAGGCTCTTTCTCCGCCCAATCCACCAGCGCCACCTCGATGCCCCAATCAGACTCCAGTACCGATTGCAGGCCGGAAACGTCCCACTGCTCTTCCATCGATTCCGCAGGAATGTAAGCGTGAAAAACTTCCGTGATCGTAGCGGCAAGCAGGTTAAGCACCATTTCACCCACATCTTGCGCCTCTAGAACCTCATTTCGCTGCGTATACAAAACCTTGCGCTGATCATTGGCAACGTCATCGAACTGCAACAGTTGTTTGCGAATATCGAAGTTTCGCGCTTCTACCTTGCGTTGGGCGGACTCAATTGACCGGGACACCATTTTGGCTTCAATGGGCTCACCCTCGGGCAGACGTAGACGCTCCATAATGGCGCGAACGCGGTCACCCGCGAAAATGCGCATGAGCGAATCTTCCAACGACAAATAGAAACGGGTTGAGCCTGGGTCGCCCTGGCGCCCTGCACGGCCGCGCAATTGATTGTCGATACGGCGTGACTCGTGGCGCTCGGTGCCGATGATACGCAACCCTCCGGCAGCCTTAACCGCCTCATTTGCAGGTGCCCATTCATCACGAATTTGCTGGATGCGTGCCTCTTTCTCTTGCGCGCTTAAGTTAGCATCGGCACGGACAAGGGCGATTTGCTTTTCAACACTTCCGCCCAACACAATGTCAGTACCACGGCCGGCCATATTGGTTGCAATCGTGATACGGCCGGGTTTACCGGCTTCAGCCACAATTTCCGCTTCACGCGCATGTTGCTTTGCGTTCAGCACTTCATGCGCCAGTTTTTCACGCTTGAGCATCGAGGACAAACGCTCGGAATTTTCGATACTCGTCGTACCCACCAAAACGGGCTGGCCACGTTCCTGGCAATCTTTCATGTCGGCCAGAATCGCGTTGTACTTCTCATTATCGGTTTTGAAAACCTGATCGTTCTGATCAACACGAATCATCGGCTTATTGGTTGGAATAATAACCGTTTCCAGCCCGTAAATTTCCTGAAATTCATAGGCTTCCGTGTCGGCCGTGCCGGTCATCCCCGCCAGCTTGTCATACATACGGAAATAGTTCTGGAAGGTAATAGACGCCAACGTTTGATTCTCGTTCTGAATCGTTACGCCTTCTTTGGCCTCTACCGCCTGATGCAAACCATCGGACCAACGACGCCCTACCATCAAACGCCCAGTGAATTCGTCAACAATCACCACTTCGTTGTCGGTAACAACGTAGTGCTGATCACGGAAAAACAGATTATGAGCACGCAGTGCCACCATAAGATGATGAATGAGCGTGATGTGACGCGGATCGTATAACGACTCGCCTTCAGGCAAAAGACCCAAACGCGAAAGTATTTCCTCGGCATGCTCCATGCCGGACTCGGACAAGTGTACTTGCTGACCTTTTTCATCAACCCAAAAATCACCTTCCGGCTCCGGCTCATGCGGTTTGGGCTCCGACGCCATGCGTGTGAGCATGGGAGGCACAGCATTCATTCGAACATAGACTTCGGTATGGTCTTCGGCCTGCCCCGAAATAATCAGCGGCGTGCGCGCTTCATCGATAAGAATAGAATCAACTTCGTCGACAATAGCGAAGGACAAACTTCGTTGACGACGATCTTCTGCGCGATACTCCATATTGTCGCGCAAATAATCGAAACCAAATTCGTTGTTCGTCCCGTATGTAATGTCGGCACGATACGCGTCCACCTTTTCTTGCGGGTCCTGCTGGGGGACAACGACGCCCACACTCAAACCGAGGAAGTTGTACAACTGCCCCATCCATTCAGCATCGCGACGCGCAAGGTAGTCGTTCACCGTCACAACATGCACGCCCTTAGACGCCAGGGCGTTCAAGTAAACGGCTAATGTTGCCATTAGCGTTTTACCTTCCCCGGTGCGCATCTCGGCAATTTTGCCGTGATGCAAGGCGATCGCACCCATGAGCTGCACATCAAAATGCCGCATACCAAATACGCGTTTGCTGGCCTCACGGACAACGGCAAATGCCTCCGGCAACAGTTGGTCTAGCGTTGAACCCGAAGCCAACTGCTCTCGAAACTGGACGGTTTTGTTTTTCAGGTCTTCGTCGGACACCGCTTCAAGAGACGGCTCAAGCGCATTAATTTGCCCGACTTGTTTACGGTACTGCCTGAGGATTCGATCGTTACGACTACCAATAAGCTTTTTGAGCAGGGAAACCATAGATTTATTGTCTAAGTTGGCGGTTCAACCGCAGGAAAACAATACAGTTTAACGTACCTCGGCACTATCAGCTTGCAGATCGTCTGAGGCATCAGCCAAGCGGACTTCAGGCTCGTTGGGGTCCGGCAAAAAAAGCGACGGATCCAGAGGCTGACCCGCAACCCGAACCTCGAAATGAAGATGTGGCCCCGTTGATTGGCCGGTAGAACCGACATTGGCGATAAGTTGTCCTTTTTCCACCAGGTCACCCCTTTTAACCTGCAAGCTTGAGGCATGCGCATAAACGGTTACGAGGTTGTGACTATGCTGGATCTCGACGGTTTTGCCATAACCGGTTCGATAGCCGGCGAACACCACCATTCCGCCCGACGCGGCATGAATCGGTGCGCCATGGGGTGCGGCAAAATCCAGCCCTTCGTGCATTTTGTTGCGCCCCGAGATGGGGTGACGACGCCAACCATAAGATGACGTCATGTAAGGAAAGTCGACCGGAGACAACGAGGGAAGGCTTGCTTCGAGGCCCGCGCGTCGCGTCATGACCATATCGAGCATCGCCAGCCCATCTCGCTGTCGATCGAGCCGTTGAGCCATCGTATCAAGTTCACGCCCTAACGCTTCCGCTGAATCAAACACCATGGCCTGCGCCTTGTCGTCGCTCACAACCGTGCTGCCATTCAGCGTTTCCTGTACTTCCGGGTTCGTATAGTTGACTCCCGCCACTTCAGCCAGACGCTTGCTAACGCCATCCATTTCAATGAGACGCGCCTGCAACTGCCCTACTTTCTCACCAAGCTGGTGCAGGCTGGCCTTAAGCATTTGCGACTCCAGCTCCAAACGCTCTTTTTCAGCCTGCCGAACATCAAGGCTGACAAGTGTGGGAAGATTCGACATAATATGCTGACCATAAGCCCAGGCACCACCCAAGGCAGACAAAACCACCAAGCCTGCCAATGCCGGCACCACCAGCCACAAGCTAATACCACGCTCAGCTAGGCGGGCCAAGCCGCCCGACCGCTTGTTTAACAAAATTATTCGCACTACTTATCCCTTTACCAATTATGTCCCGTTTCGCACGCAGCCATTCCCCTTCGAAAGAAAACAAGCAAAGCTTGTCGGCCATCGATTGGCTCGGCCAAAGTCGGCAAAGCGCCGACGTCCTGGCTACCGCCCGGAGAATGATTGAAATGGAGCATATTATTTCTCAGGCCCTACCTGGCAACCTCGTCACGGCCTGCCGAGTAGCCCGAGTCGACCATCAAGACCTTACACTGGCAGTTCCCAGCGCGGCTCATGCTGCAAAACTCAGACAACTTGCTCCCCGAATCGTTCAACGACTGGGTCAACACGGCTGGAACATTAACCAATTACAAGTCAAGGTTCAAGCGGGTTTAAACCAACACGCAACAAATGTGTCACGCAAAAAAGAGGTCAATCTGCTCGATGAACAGGCTTTGACCTCTTTCGAAGAGTTGTATAGTAACACCCCACCCGGCCCTCTGGCTGAATCCCTGAAGCGCCTGATTGAGCGGCACCGAGCCTCCCTAACGTAACACGGCTTAACGACGCACAGCCGCAGCTATGCCAGCTTCCACTCTCGGGTATAAGCTTTAGGGGCGGTAACAGCCGACTCATAACTAACCAATTCCCATGCTGTTTCATCGGCCAACAATGCCCTGGCAAGCTGGTTGTTCAAACCATGACCCGATTTACAAGCAACGTACCGCGCCACCAACGGCTTACCAATAAGGTATAAATCGCCAATGGCGTCAAGAATTTTATGCTTCACAAATTCGTCTTCGTAACGCAAGCCATCGGAATTCAAAACACGGAACTCATCCATGACGATGGCGTTATCGAGACTACCGCCACGAGCAAGCCCTGCAGCCAGCAACGCCTCAAATTCGTTCACAAAACCAAAGGTGCGTGCCCGCGCAATGGACTTAACGTAAGAGTCGTTGGCAAAGTCAATTTCAGCAAAATTGGCCGTTGCATCGATTGCAGGGTGATGGAAATCAATAGCAAAAGACAATGCGAAACCATCGTATGGTTCGAGCCGTGCCCATTTCTCGTCGCCCCCTTCACCTTCCCGAACCTCGACCGGCTTAAGAACGCGTAAAAACTTCTTGGCGGCAGGCTGCTCTTGAATACCCGCTGAACGCAGCAAATAAACAAATGTTCCCGCACTACCGTCCATAATAGGCACTTCCTCTGCTGTGAGGTCGATGTGCAGGTTATCGATGCCCAAGCCCGCAAGCGCGGACATAAGATGCTCAACAGTGGAAACGCGAGCTGTTCCCTTTTGCAAAACTGACGCCATGCGCGTACCGCCCACAAAATGAGCCTGGGCGGGGAAATCGACCACTTCGGGCAAGTCAACCCGGTGGAAGACGATGCCCGTATTGGGTTCTGCCGGGCGCAAGGTGATTTCAACCCGACGGCCGGAATGCAAACCCACGCCTTTGGTACTAATGGCGTTTTTCAGGGTGCGTTGACGTAACATAAACAGTTGAACAATAAAGAAAATGCCTTTTCAGGCGGAATATTCTTACTATTGTAACTTGATATGGGTAGTTTCCCCAATTTTTTCAAGCGACAAGCTGAAAAAAAGGTTTCAGCGTGTTTTACAAGCGTGCTGACCGAGCCGACTCCGGGGAGAGCCGACCCGGCCAACCGCGTGACTCATTTCAAAAACTGAAAAGCGTCACGCTAGCGTGTGAGAGTCTACCTTCAAGCCTTGTTTTAATCGGCTTGTTTACGCAGGAATGCCGGAATATCGAAGTGATCCATACCGGCTGTTTCCAGTGCACGCACTTGCGCCGACGCCTGGCTTCGAGGGTTGCGGATAACAGTTGGAACCTCCGCGCTCTGCATATCATGACCGGCATTCGTAAACGGCGCGTCATCCGTACCTGTCCTGCGCGCTTCCTGGTTGTTTTGAACCAGTTGCGGACGGCTGGTCGCGCGGCCCAGGCCAGTAGCCACAACCGTAACACGCAGACTTTCACCCATGGACTCATCGTAAGCCGTTCCGTAAATAACGGTTGCATCTTCAGCGGCATAGCCACGAATCGTTTCCATGATCTCGCGAGTTTCACGCATTTTAAGCGTACGGCTGGCCGTGATATTGACCAAAATGCCACGCGCGCCGTTCAGGTCGACACCCTCAAGCAATGGGCAAGCAATCGCCTGCTCGGCAGCTTCGCGTGCGCGATTTGCGCCAGAAGAAATAGCCGTACCCATCATGGCCTGGCCTTGTTCACCCATAATCGTCTTGACGTCTTCGAAGTCGACGTTCACATTACCTTCGACATTGATGATCTCGGCAATACCTGCGCAAGCATTATGCAACACATCGTCAGCCGACTTGAAGCAGTCTTCCTGCGTCGCATCCTCGTCCATGAGGTCGTACAGATTTTCATTCAGAACGACGATCAACGAATGAACGTGCTTGGCCAGCTCCGCAATTCCTTCCTCGGCCATTTTCAGACGACGCGAGCCCTCAAACGAGAATGGCTTGGTGACGACACCCACAGTGAGAATACCCAGTTCTTTGGCTACTTCAGCAACAACAGGGCCTGCACCGGTACCTGTACCGCCACCCATACCGGCAGTAATGAATACCATATTGGCGCCGTTCAATGCCGCGCGAATTTCTTCACGCGCTGTTTCGGCAGCCGCACGCCCTTGATCCGGCTTGGCGCCGGCCCCCAGGCCGGTGCGGCCCAAACGAATTTGCACAGGCGCTTCGGTAGCCGCCAGTGCCTGGGCATCAGTATTGGCGCAAATAAACTCCACGCCGCTAATCCCTGAACGAATCATGTGTGCAACCGCATTACCGCCTGCACCCCCTACGCCAACGACCTTGATGACCGTTCCGCTATTGTTGGTATCGAGCATTTCGAAATTCATAATGTTGACTCCCTCACAAATCTGAATTAACAGTTATTAAGCAAAATTTAAAAGTCCCCAAACTACCTATTTGGAAATCGCTTCAAAAAAGATGCCAACATTTGGCTCGCACCTGACTTGAAACGCCTTCCCGGATCCGGTTTGCAACCACCCCGCACCCGTCAGGCCTGTACCTCAGACCTAATTCATAAACCATTCTTTCATTCGGGCAAGAATGGTCTTTACGCTACCTTTCTGTTGCGCCACTTTCTTTCCCCTGGCGCGCTGTACCCGCGCCTCTGTCAACAACCCCATAACCGTAGAAAAGCGCGGATTACGCATCACATCGACCAAACTGCCTTCGTAAGATGGAACCGCAATGCGTACCGGTTTCAGAAATACGTCTTCAGCCAGCTCGACAATGCCCGGCAACAGCGCTGTTCCGCCAGTCAGCACCACACCCGAAGCCAGCAAATCTTCATAACCCGACTCCCGCACCACTTGCTGTACAAACGTAAACAACTCTTCCACGCGGGGCTCGATAACCGCACCCAGCGCCTGACGCTTAACCTGGCGATTGGGTCGATCTCCCAACCCCGGCACTTCAATCTGCTCATCCGGATTCACCAAAATTTGCTTGGCGATCCCGTAACGCAGCTTGATTTCCTCGGCATCCGGTGTCGGCGTACGCAGCATGGCGGCAATATCGCTGGTAATTTGATCACCGGCGATAGGAATAACAGCCGTATGACGTATCGCCCCGCCTGTGTAAATGGCGATATCCGTCGTGCCACCGCCGATATCAACCAGTACAACACCCAACTCTTTCTCGTCGGAGGTCAGGCAAGCCATGCTGGAAGCCAACGGCTGCAAAATCAAATCCTGCACCTCAAGACCACAACGCCTGACGCACTTCACGATGTTTTGCGCGGCGCTCACTGCGCCCGTCACGATGTGCACACGAACTTCAAGACGTAGACCACTCATCCCAATGGGCTCTCGAATATCTTCCTGGGAGTCGACAATGAACTCTTGGGTTAAGACATGCAACACCTGTTGATCCGTTGGGATATTGACGGCTTTAGCGGTTTCAATGACACGCGCCACATCGGTTGGCGTCACTTCCTTGTCTTTAACGGCAACCATCCCACTCGAGTTAAAACTGGTGATGTGGCTGCCCGCAATACCGGTATAAACCTCTCGAATCTTGCAGTCGGCCATCAGCTCTGCCTCTTCGAGTGCCCGCTGAATAGAATTAACGGTTGCTTCAATATTGACCACCACGCCTTTACGCATGCCCTGTGATTCGTGTTGACCCAGTCCGATTACTTCAAAACGGCCCTCAGGCAAAATTTCGGCTACCACCGCAACGACTTTGCTGGTACCGATATCCAGGGCAACGATCAAGTCCTTGATGTCACGAGTCATAATTTTTATTCACCAGATGATTGAGTAGCCGGCGCCAAAGTAATGGCAAAGCCGTCGGGATAACGTAAATCGGCGCTGGCCACCTGCCCCTGCAGGCGAGCGGCCAACGCCGGCCAATTTCGAACAAACCTTTCAATTCGGGATGCAAAAGAAACCGCACCGGAGCGGCCATGCGGATCAGCCACATCAGCCGCTGGATCGCGACCTAAATTCAAATGCAAGCCATCCGACAGCTTCACAGACCACGCATAACGTGGGCTTAGTTCAATCTGATCAACAGTGAGTCCCAACGGCGCAAACCAACGCAATAATTCGGCATAGCGCTGCACCACCAAACGCTCTGCATCTTCCGGCCCGGAGAATCGGGGTAAACGGGCATTGTCGGGTAACTCACCCTGATTAGCGCTGAACGCCTCGCCCCAGGTATTAATCATTTGGCCATCGTTCCAAATTGCCAATGGTTGTTGCTCTTCAAATCGAACCTGCAAGGTATTGGGCCACACCCGCCGCACACTGGCGTGCCGTACCCATGGCACTGCCTCAAAAACGCTGCGCGCCTTATCAAGGTCAATGGTGAAGAAATTTCCCGCCAGCCGTCCCGCAATGGTTGCCTGAACAGTTGGGGCCGAAACGTAACTCAAACTCTGAGACTCCATAGGTTCAATCTTGATCTGCGTGATGGAAAAATAAGGGCGCTGGACTAACCAGACAACAAACCCGGCAATCATGGCAACTACTGCCAGCAGTGCCAGCATGTTCGCCAAGAAGTTGATTACCCGGGCCTCGTTCACCATGTCTCCTTTTATAGACTCATGGGATCCGACGCCTGCACTTTGCACGACGCCGTCTCGAGTATCGCCAAACATAAGTCGGCATAATCCAGTCCTGCCGCTGCAGCCCCCATCGGCACTAAAGAGTGACTTGTCATTCCAGGCGAAGTATTCATTTCAAGCAACCAAGGCTGACCATGTTTGTCAAGCATGAAATCGGCACGCCCCCAGCCTTCGCAACCCAATTCGATATAAGCCTGTTCCGCTAAATGAATCAATTGCACAGTCAAGTCTTTACCCACTTCCGCCGGACACACATAACGCGTGTCATTCGAAAGGTATTTATGTTCATAATCGTAATTACCACCCGGTGCGATAATTTCAACGGCCGGCAGTGCTCTGACCTCACGACCTTTGCCTAATACCGGCACGGTCAATTCACGCCCGTCCACAAATGTCTCAAGCAGCACTTCGGTATCGAAACGAGCAGCCAAACGATAGGCTGCCAGCAACTCGCTTTCGTCAGTCACCTTGGTAATGCCAAGCGTCGACCCTTCATGAGGCGGCTTCACAATTAACGGCATTCCAACGTGCTGCAACGCCTCATCCAACCCTTCCTCTGACTGCACTACGGCATAACCTGGCGTCGGTAAACCGGCATTCAACCAAATGCGTTTGGTCATGATTTTGTTCATAGCCAGGCTGGAAGCCATCGTTCCACTTCCGGTATAGGGCACCCCCATGAGTTCCAACAAGCCCTGCACTGTTCCGTCTTCACCGTAACGCCCATGCAGCGCAATAAAAACACGGTCGAAACCCGACTGCACCAATTCCGTGAGGCTACGTTCCCCCGTATCAAACAAATGCGCGTCCACCCCACGGCTACGTAAAGCCTCATAAACGCCTTTACCCGACATTAGAGAAACCTCGCGCTCGGCAGAGGTGCCACCGTACAAAACGCCTACGCGACCATAATCAAGACTCATACCAACTCCCCCACTCTAGACGGCACCTTGCTGATTGATCCCGCCCCCATCACAATCACGACGTCACCATCTTCAACAAAATCCAAAATGGCCTGAGGCATATCGGCAACGTTCTCTACAAATACAGGCTCAACTTTGCCGGCAACACGCACCGCGCGCGTTAACGCACGACCATCGGCGGCAACCAGAGCCGGCTCGCCTGCGGCATAAACCTCTGTTAGCAATACGGCATCCGCACGGCTTAATACTTTTACAAAATCCTCGAAACAGTCTCGCGTGCGGGTATATCGATGCGGCTGAAATGCAAGAACGATACGACGATTCGGCCAGGCTCCTCTGGCCGCCTCAAGTGTTGCCTGCATCTCAACCGGATGATGGCCATAGTCGTCGATCAGAGTAAATTCCCCACCACCGTGCGCTGCAGACACCGGGAAATTCCCAACTTGAGTAAAACGCCGCCCAACGCCATTAAATTCAGCCAGCGCCGAAACGATCGCGGCATCCTCCACACCCAACTCAGTCGCAACCGCAATAGCCGCCAAGGCGTTCTGTACATTGTGGCGCCCGGGTAAGTTCAAGGTAACAGACAGCACAGGCAGCTCGCCCGACGAGGTACGTCGCATCACATCAAATGACATCCTGGCTTCGCGCGGCTTCACGTTAACTGCACGAATCAGCGCTTCTTCATTAAAACCATACGTTGTTACCGGACGCGAGATAAAAGGAATAATTTCCTTTACATACGCATCATCACTACACACGACGGCACTGCCGTAGAACGGCAAACGATGTGTAAACTCAATGAATGCACTTTTCAATCGGGCGACATCGTGACCATAGGTATCCATATGGTCAACGTCAATATTAGTGATGATCGCCATCACGGGTAGCAAATTAAGGAATGAGGCATCAGACTCATCGGCCTCAACAACGATGTAGTCGCCCTGTCCCAAACGAGCATTTGCACCTGCAGACGTTAACCGCCCCCCAATCACGAAGGTGGGATCGAGATCACCTGCAGCCAACACACTTGCGACCAAACTGGTGGTCGTTGTTTTTCCATGTGTCCCTGCCACCGCGATGCCACGCTTCAGTCGCATCAGTTCAGCCAGCATCAAGGCGCGCGGAACAACCGGAATTCGCGCAGCCCGGGCTGCCAAGACCTCGGGATTGTCGGATGTGACAGCCGTTGAGGTGACCAACGCGCCCACGCCTTTGATATTGGCGGCGTCATGGCCAATCATGACACGCGCGCCTAAAGACGCTAAACGTCGCGTGACGGCCGACTCCTGAATATCCGAACCGCTAATGGCATATCCAAGATTCAAAAGAACCTCGGCAATACCGCTCATGCCAGAGCCACCGATCCCCACAAAATGAATACTTTGAATTCGATGCTTCATGCGGACCTCCTGACGGCGCTCTCGCATGCATCGGCAATCATTTGCGCCGCGTTCAAAAATGCATGTTCATGTGCATGGCCCGCCACAATAGCCAGCCCGTCGCGTGTTTGCTCACCCAGCCATTTTGCTAGCCACTCCGGAGTAAAAGCCCTTTGCGGTTGAAGCCACCCCCCATGACAATCGCTCAGATAACGCGCATTAGCGGTTTGATGATCATCAATGGCATGCGGTAAAGGAACAAACAAAGCTGCTACTCCGGCCGCAGCAACTTCCGCCACCGTCATCGCGCCGGCACGACAAATCAACACATCAGCTTGCGCCAAAGCCGCTCCCATATCTTCAATAAACGCAACACAGTTTGCTTTTATTTCATGCGTTTCATAACTGTGCCGAACACTATCCAAATGCTGCTCACCTGATTGATGCGTCACAATAGGACGCGCTTGCGGCGACAAAAGCGCCAGCGCAGCAGGCACGACCTGATTCAACGGACGCGCGCCCAAACTTCCTCCAAGAACCAAAAGACGCAAAGGCCCTTGTCTCTGACCATACCGTTGTTGCGCCGGCAACCTGCTGATGACGTCCGAGCGGACCGGATTACCTACCATCAATGCGCCCGGCAAAGCACCCGGAAACCCCACCAGCACTTTACGTGCCATACGAGCAAGCCAGCGATTTGCCGTGCCGGCAATCGCATTCTGTTCATGGACCAACAGCGGAATACCGGCCAATCGGGCCATCAACCCACCGGGGAAAGCAACATATCCGCCCATGCCCAAAACAACGTCAGGCTGAACTCTACGCAAAGCTTTGCGCGCCTGCAGGCAGGCACGAAACAAACGAAACGGCAGTGCCAACAATGCTCCTGCACCTTTTCCACGCAAGCCGGAAAAACGTAACGGCTCCATGGGAAGGCCGCGCGCGGCAACCAAATGCCCTTCCATCTTTTCTGGATGCCCCAGCCAGACCACGCGCCAGCCACGGGTTTGCATTTCTTCGGCAACAGCCAAACCCGGCATAATATGACCGCCGGTACCGCCTGCCATGACCAAAAGGGTTTTGGTATTCATGTCCGTTTCCCCCTCATCATGTTGCGGCTCTCGAAGTCGACACGCAGCAACAAAGCGACCGCGGCCATATTCATCACAATGCCCGATCCGCCATAGCTAACCAGGGGTAACGTCAGGCCTTTGGTGGGCAATAAACCCACACATACACCTATATTGATAAAAGCCTGAATACCAAACCATAAAGCCACACCTTGCGCAACCAAACCGTTAAAGACCCGCTCCATCGCGAAGGCTTGACGCCCAATATCGAAGGCCCGCCATATCAACAGGAGAAACGCGGCGACAACCGCCGCCACACCGACAAACCCCAGCTCCTCCCCGATTACCGCAACAATGAAGTCGGTATGCGCTTCAGGCAAATAATGCAACTTCTCAACACTGGCACCGAGACCGACACCAAACCACTCGCCGCGCCCCAGCGCAATTAAAGAGTGCGAAAGTTGATACGCGCTACCGTAAATGTTGTCGGGATTCCAGGGGTCCAAGTACGCAAATAGACGTTCACGACGCCATGGCGCCAACCAAATCAACAACACAAAACTGGTAAGCAAAATGCCAATCAATGCTGAAAACAAGCGCCCGTTCAACCCCCCAATAAACAGCAAGCCAACTGCGATGGCAACAATAACAATAAATGCGCCCAGATCGGGTTCAAGCAGCACCGCACTGCCGACAGCAGCCAACGCGAACGCCATAGGCAGAAAGCCTCTGGAAAAACTTTGCATATGCTCCCGTTTGCGTACCGTATACGCGGCGGCATAGAGACAAATCGCAAGTTTCATCATTTCGGAAGGCTGAAAATTCACCGGCCCAAGGGGTAACCAACGACGCGCGCCATTGACTTCACGGCCAATCCCCGGAATCAATACAATGACAAGAAGCAACAGACAAAGGAGAAACAATGGTACCGCCAGCTTCTCCCATACACGCATTGGAATGCTAAAAGCGAAAATCGCCGCGATAAGGCCCAACGTAATAAAAGTGGCATGCCGGAAGACAAAATAATACCGCCCGTAATTTGCGTAACGTGGTCCATCCGCCAGAGCAATGGAGGCGGAATAAACCATTAACAAACCAAACAGCACCAAAGACACGGCAACAATCAACACACTCATGTCCAACAGCGGCAAACGGGTGCGCCCCGGCTTAACCGCATTGATGCCACTGGTCAGTTCCGCAAATAAACTCATGCCACCTCCCCGTGATCCAGTGCCAGTGAATTCACTGCATCAATGAACGCCTGGGCACGATGCGCATAATTCCTGAACATATCCATACTTGCACACGCAGGCGACAACACAACTGCATGACCCGGCTTAGCCATAGACATTGCACGGGTCACTGCTGAGTCCATATCCGTTGCGCGCTCAACGGGCATATCCATGCCCTCGAGCGACGCTTGAATGAGTCCGGCATCGTGACCAATTAACACCACACCCACTGCATGACGGGAAACCGCCTTCGCCAGCAAAGAGAAGTCTTGCCCTTTACCCAAGCCACCGGCGATCAATACAACCGGCTGCCCCAAGCCTTCAAGCGCCGCCACAGTTGCACCAACGTTAGTTCCCTTGCTGTCGTTAATGAAATCAACTCCGGCAATCGAACGAACAAACTCTGTGCGATTGGGCTCACCGACATAATCACGTATCGCATGCAGCAGTGGCGCCCAGGGCAACCCTACCGCGCGGGCCAGTAACAGCGCCGCAAGCGCATTCATGGCATTGTGGCGCCCACGCACACGCAGCGCATCACTGGGCATAAGCTGCACAACGCGACCCGATTTTCGCAAGGGCTTCTCGGTTTCTTTGCGACGACGCACAGATTGAGGAATCTCAAAATCGTCTGGCTCGGCAGCCAACAACCAACTGACGCCCTGCTCAACATCCAGCCCCAGGTCACCAACAAAGCGGGGGAGGTCTGAACCAAAACTGCGTACCGATAATGCGCCGAGCTCGTCTACCATTTTGCTCACCGTGTCATCATCGCGATTAACCACGGCCATATCGGCCCACTGCAGAAGCTTGGCCTTTGCCTGTATATACGCCTGAATCGAACCGTGCCAATCCAGATGATCTTGCGAAATGTTCAAAACCACTGCTGCATCCGGACGCAAACTATGGGTTGAAACCAATTGAAAACTGGACAGCTCCAATACCCATACTTCGGGCAACTCTTCAGCGTCCAGGGCAGCCGTTAAGGCAGCAAGAGCGGCAGGGCTGATATTACCGGCGGCTACCGCCGACAGCCCGCACCCCTGCATCAAGTGGCGCGTCATCGCGGTAACCGTTGTTTTCCCGTTTGTCCCTGTGACGGCCAGTACCCGAGGTGTATAACCCTGCTCACTCATATCACGCAAGGCGCGCGCAAACAGCTCAATTTCACTAATAACTTCAATGTCCTGCTGACGCACCTTGGCAAGAAACTCCGCCACGCCGGGTGAACCCGGCTCCAAGCCAGGACTGATCACAACACTGGCAACCAAGTCCAGACTAGATTCACTTAAAGCATTCGCTCCAAAGCAAAACTCAATGTTTGATGCATCCACTGCTTCCTTCAGCCGACTCCAGCCGGGTGGGTTGTCGCGCGTATCGACGACCCGCAACGGCACGCCCGCTCGCGCGCACCATAGCGCTGCGGCCAAGCCTGTCTCACCCAATCCTAGAATCAGAACCGTGCGATCAGTTAAAAAAGAAGGGAAGCGATATTCCACCAAACTGCTCACCGTAGTTTCAAGGTTGCCAATCCCACCAGCACTAACATCATGCTGATAATCCAAAAGCGCACGACCACTTGTGTTTCTTTCCAACCACCCACTTCAAAATGATGGTGCAAAGGCGCCATACGAAATATTCGTCGTCCTTCGCCATAACGCCGCTTCGTGTACTTGAAGTACGCCACCTGCATCATGACCGACAAGGTTTCCACGACGAAAACGCCGCCCATGATGAACAACACTATTTCCTGTCGCACAATCACGGCAATGGTTCCCAACGCACCACCCAAGGCCAAAGCCCCCACGTCACCCATAAAAACCTGGGCGGGATAGGTGTTGAACCATAAAAAGGCCAACCCCGCACCCGCGATCGCGGCGCATAACACCATAAGCTCGGAGGCCCCGGGAATATAGGGAAACAAAAGATATTTGGAGTAATCGACCCTGCCGACAACGTAGGCAAAAATCCCCAATGCGCTGCCCACCATGACGGTTGGCATAATGGCCAAACCATCGAGGCCGTCAGTCAGGTTAACGGCGTTACTGGAACCCACAATGACAAACCAGGTCAGTGCAACAAATCCAAATACCCCCAAGGGGTAACTGACACTCTTGAAAAACGGCACAATCAAGTCGGCTCTTTCCGGCAAGGCCATCGTAAAACCGCTTGAAACCCAGTTGGTGAATAACGGCCATAGGTCGGCGTTAGCCGGCGCAGACACTGCAAATGCCAAATAAACCGCAGCCACAATACCAATTAACGCCTGCCAGAAAAATTTGTGACGCGATTTCATGCCTTCCGGATCACGATGCACGACTTTCCGATAGTCATCGACCCAACCAATCCAGCCAAAACCAAAAGTAACCAACAGCACAACCCAAACGAAACGATTGGTCCAATCCGCCCATAACAATGTGCTGACGGCGATAGAGATAAGAATCAGCGCCCCACCCATTGTGGGCGTGCCTGTTTTTACCAGGTGAGTTTGAGGACCATAGCTACGGACGGCCTGACCGATTTTCAATGCCGTTAATCTGCGAATAACCGCCGGCCCTGCGACCAGGCCAATCAGCAATGCCGTTGCGCATGCCAGTACGGCGCGCAACGTAATATATTCAAAAACAGCAAAAGCACGAATATGCTCTTCAGACAACCACCGCGCCAATTCAAGCAACATGGTGTGCCCCCCCATTCAATGATTGTTTTTGTTTCATGGCATGAACCACGCGCTCCATCTTGCTGCTGCGGGAACCTTTTACTAAAACATGGGCCGGCATCAAAGTGCGTAACGCCGAGAGCAACGTATCGATATCAGCAAAAGAGTACGCCCCATCCCCAAAAGCGACCGCGCAATCCTTAGCCGCAGCACCTAGCGTCAGCAAAACATCAATACCTTGTGCACGTGCATAACGCCCCACTTCCGCATGCATTTGAGGCCCTTGCTCACCAACCTCGGCCATCGCGCCCAACACAAGCACTTTGCGCCCCGCCAACTCGGCCAGCACTTCAATTGCCGCTCGTACAGAATCGGGGTTCGCGTTATAAGTATCATCGATCAGTTGATAACCATCCTGTTGCGGGTAAAACTGCATACGGCCCGCAACGGGGTTAAACCGCTCCAGCCCCTCCACAATCGCGTCAAACGGCACTCCTGCAGCCACTGCGCACGCTGTCGCAGCCAGCGCGTTGCGCAAGTTATGTAACCCTGCCGCATTCAAGCACACAAGCGACTCGCCAACAGAGGTTTTCAGCTCGAAAACTGTTTGACTTGGCTTTGCCTGAATATATTCAGCCCCTACATCCATGCCTTCTGCCAAGCCAAATAAAACGCGTCGACGTCCTTCCGATAACTTTTCCCAAAGCTCCGTATACTCATCGTCTCCCGGAAATACCGCAACGCCCTCCGGCGACAGCATCTGCAGTACTGATCCGTTCTCGCGGGCCACCGCTTCAACCGTATGCATGAATTCTTGGTGTTCTCGTTGCGCGTTGTTTACCAAACCAACGGTTGGCGAAGCCATACCGGCCAACAAGCGGATTTCCCCTGCATGGTTCATCCCCAACTCCAGCACGGCGATGCGATGCTGGTGGCGCAAACGCAAAAGCGTTAGCGGCACGCCCAAATCGTTATTGAAATTGCCCTCGGTAGAGAGCATGTTGTCGCCCTGCCACGCCCGAAAGATAGAGGCAATCATCTCTTTAGTGGTAGTTTTGCCATTACTACCGGTAACAGCTACGAGCGGTATGTCGAAACGCTTACGCCAGACACGTCCGAGCGTTTGCAAAGCTTTGCGCGTATCGCCCAAGGCAATTTGCGTTAGCGCAGATGGATCAGTGCGGCTTTCCACCAGGGCCGCACGCGCATTTGCCTCAAGTGCGGTGTCGAGATAGTGGTGCCCATCGAACCGATCGCCTTTCAACGCAATAAATACTTGATCGCTTGCCAACGTACGGGTATCGGTGCTTAACACAGGTTCAGTCAACAATAAGAGTGCCGCTCGAGCCCACTCACGATCATCAAAAGGCAATCTTTCGCCATGAATCTCTTGATACGTTTCATGACCTTTTCCAGCAAGAAGCACCACGTCTTCCGCCGCAGCAGACCAAACTGTTTGCAGAATCGCTTCCGAGCGATCCACAACAATTTGATAATCCAGACCAGACAAGCCAACCACAATATCTTCAAGAATCGCTTGCGGGGACTCACCACGAGGATTATCGCTGGTCAATACCACCCTATCGGCCAAACGCCCGGCAATTTCTCCCATCATTGCACGCTTACCGCGGTCTCGATTACCGCCGCAACCAAACACACAATGCAAACGACCACTGCGCGCCTCGGCCAAACCGCGAAGCGCTTCTAACGCGCGCTCCAACGCATCCGGCGTATGTGCGTAGTCCACAACAACCATCGGCTGCCTGACAGACTCGACACTGCCGCCAGTAGGTTCAACGACGTCCATCCGCCCAGGTACAGAAGTCAGTTGCCCCAATGCACGCCCCACTTTTACAACCGACCAACCCAGAAAATGCAGCACCCCTGCGACCAACAACAAATTCGACACGGTATGCTGACCAACCAGGCGTGTCACAATTTGGGCCGCTCCATCGGGCAATACCAAATTAAAAACCAACCCATGTGATCCGGCATGAATCTCGCCCGCACGTACCGCGGCCCCTTCATATAAAGCCGTGGAGTAACCAAGCACCTGAGTACCACGGTGGGCAGCAGCAGGCACCTTGCGGCCAACAATATCGTCGAAATTTGTTACGACCTGCCGGACAGACGGTCTATTGAACAGTGTTAGTTTTGCCGTTTCGTATTGATCCAACGAGCCATGGTAATCAAGATGGTCGTGGCTAAGATTTGTGAACCCGGCGATCGTGATTTCCACGCCGTCGAGACGACCTTGATCAAGACCAATCGACGACGCCTCAAGCGCTACCGCTCGCGCACCGGAGCGATAAATCGTCGCCAACGCCTGATGTACTGACAACACATCAGGCGTAGTTAACCGGCCTTCAAGTAACGTACCGTCCGGCAGGGCAACCCCAAGCGTTCCGATTGTCCCGCATGGCACCCCCGCACCGTTCAAGGCTTGAGCAATCCAATGCACAGTTGACGTTTTACCGTTGGTGCCGGTAACTGCAATAACCGATATCATTGTTGAGACACACCCGTACCACTCGTGTGCAACCTGTCCCAATAACTGTCGCAGCGACTCAACTTCAAGCACTGGCACCGATATCGAAGCAGCGACAGCGATGTCCGACAAGGGCTCAGTTACAACAGCCGACGCCCCCTTAGCCACCGCTTGCGCGATATAGTCTCGACCATCACCCTCATAACCCGGGCAAGCAAAGAACACATCGCCCGAGTTTACCTGGCGTGAGTCAAGCCACAAGTCAGACTGAGGGTCGACGTGCTCTTTCAACCAATTCAAGACTTGATTTGCAGTCATCGCGGCACCCCGTCATCTGGCCCGGCCGCTAATACTGGCTCCAACGGCGCATCAGGCTGAACCCCCAAACGACGCAAGCTACTGGCGACCACTTCAGAAAATACCGGTGCCGCCACGCGCCCACCGTAATACACGCCCCCATGAGGCTCATCGATTGAAATTGCAACGACGATCCTGGGATCTGAGACAGGAGCGAATCCGACAAAGGAGCTGCGATATTGTTTCGTGCTGTACTTCCCATTCACCAATTTTCGGGCTGTTCCACTTTTTCCCGCAACGCGATAGGCTTGAACCTGTGCCAGTTCAGTACCATGACGACCCGCCGCCTCATCAAGCATCGCACGCACTGTTGCAGCTATCTGAGGCGAAAAAACCTGCACACTTGTCGGCTTTCCCTGACGGCGCACCAGCGTCAGGGAAACCATATCACCATCACGCGCAAACGCAGTGTAAGCATGTGCGACCTGAAGTAAGGAAGCCGACAAACCATAGCCATACGCCATGGTTGCACGCTCAATGGGGCGCCAACGCTCCCAAGGACGCAAACGCCCTTCCGCAACACCAGGAAAATTGGCATTGGGTGCACGCCCAAAACCAAGCTCGGTAAACTTTGTCCACATTTCCTGCGACGTCAGGCGCTCGGAAATCATGGTCATGCCTATATTGCTTGAACGACGCAGAATTCCGCCGACATCGACAACGCCATTGCGCGACACGTCAGAAATCACAGCGCCCTGATAGCGGTATTTGCCGTTACCAGTGTCGAACTTAGTATCCGGCCGCACCCGACCGAGATCCAAAGCCAATGCCACTGTAAACGGCTTCATGATTGATCCGGGCTCGAAAGTATCGACCATCGCCCTGTTTCGCAGGGCTTTGCCTTGTCGATTAGCACTCTCGTTGGGATCGTAGGTGGGCAAATTGGCCAACGCCAGAATTTCCCCGGTTTTCACATCGATAACGACGCCTGCAGCGGCCGCAGCCTTATTTTTGACCCGTGCACTCTCCAAGGCGGAGAACAAATCGTACTGCACACCGGCGTCAATCGACAGGTACAAATCTTTACCATGAACCGGTGGGATGGCCGCCTGTACATCCTCGACCACGCGACCTAAACGGTCTCGAATAACACGCCGGGTACCTGGCTCTCCCGACAGCAAATGATCAAATGCCAGCTCAACACCCTCAATACCACGATCTTCAATATTGGTGAAACCGACTATATGGGCCGTCATCCCACCTTCTGGGTAGAAGCGACGCACCTCTGCTTGCTGATGGATACCGGGTATCTTCAACTTGGCGATTTTCTGCGCCGTATCAACCGAAACCTGCCGCTTGATATAAACGAAATTGCGACTTAAGTTCGCGAGTCGGGCACGAATGTCCTCAAGCGGCATCTCGAGCAAACGTGCCAACTCACCCAACTGTTCAGGGGTTGCTTTTTGCGCATCCTCGGGCACCGTCCAGATAGCACGGGCCGGCACACTGGAAGCCAAAACCACTTGCCCGGTACGGTCAAATATTTTGCCCCTGGTTGCGGGCAGTACCAATGTTTTTTCGTAGCGCCGCTCCCCTTGCTGCTGCAGAAAATCGTTTGACAACCCCTGCAAGTACAACGCTTTTGCCACAATTGCCAGGAACCCCAGCAGCATCAACACCAATACAAGACGTGAACGCCATAACGGCATTTGAACGTTAAGTACGGGGCTATCATGAAAACGAAAACGCTTCATTGCTCGCCCCCTTGCATCACTGCCGCCGGACCTGAAACGATTTGCCCATTTTTCATGTAAACGGTCTGAGCGGGCGTTGGCACCACCATTTTCAATTCTTGACGTGCAATCTGATCAACACGCGCATTACGCGCCAACTCAGCCCGCTCAAGTTGCAATCGACGCCACTCGACGTCCAGTTCCTGAGTCTTGGCCGCCATGCGCTCTGAGGAAACAAATAACAAACGCGACTGATAACGCGCCGTTACGAGCGAAAACGCCGACAGCATTAAAACGCACGCGAAAACCAGGCATAGACGGCTCATCGCTGCCTCCTGCCCGTTTTTGCGGGTTTACCGGAAGCCGCTCCTAACGGAAGCCCCCGCACGAAAGAGGCCACCCCCCCTGACGGTAACGGCGTCGAAGTGCGTTCCGCCGCACGCAACACCGCTGAACGGGCACGGGGGTTTGCCTCGACGTCTTCTTGCCCCGGCAATACCTTACCCAATGAGCGCAACAGTGGCTTGGGCATATCTTTCTCGGGGATGGGCAGCCGGGCCGTTGCTTCCGTCGGACGTGAAGCGGCCGCGATACACTGCTTCACCATCCGATCTTCCAGAGAATGAAAGCTGATCACGGCCAGGCGCCCTCCGGGATTCAACAACGTTAAAACTGCCTCGAGGGCGCGCGCGAGTTCCTCGAGCTCTTCATTGATGTAAATCCGTATAGCCTGAAAGGTGCGAGTGGCCGGATGTTGACCCTTTTCGCGCGTGCGGACGACACTGGCGACGAGCTCGGCGAGGTCGAGCGTTGTGCACAGCGGCCTGGATTCGCGGCGAGCAATAACCGCCTTTGCAATCTGGAGAGCAAACCGTTCTTCGCCATATTTCGCTATGACCTCCCTAATTTCATCAACACTGGCTTGCGCCAGCCATTGCGCAGCGGTTAAACCCCTGCTGGTGTCCATGCGCATGTCAAGCGGACCATCGCGCATAAAAGAAAAACCTCGTTGAGCCTCATCGATTTGCGGAGATGACACCCCCAAATCGAGCATCACCCCATCGATATGCTCAACACCAAAATCAGCCAAGGCCTGCGTCATCCCGGCAAAGCCTTGGTGCACAACCTTGACGCGGGCATCTTGCGCTTGCAGCGCATACGCCGCGGAAATTGCCTGAGGATCCTTATCAAAAACCACTAAAGTGGCCTTCGGGCCTAATTTCGACAAGAGCAAGCGGCTATGTCCGCCACGACCAAATGTGCCGTCTACAAACACCCCGTTCAAATTTGGCTTCGACGCCTCGGGAACAGATTTGCGACGAACCCTAACGCCAAAGGACGGATCAACGAGGGCATTAACCGTGGGTTCAAGAAGCACGGGCAGGTGGGCTTTTTCCATCATTGCACTCAGAAAGAAAAATTCTCGAGTGCGTCCGACATGCCCTTGGACAAGTCTTCCGCTTCCCGACGCGCCCACTCGGCGGCATCCCACAATTCGAAGTGACTCCCCATCCCCAACAGCATGACCTCCCGAGCCAGTCCGGCCGCCTGACGTAACTCAGGCGACACAAGAATACGTCCCGAACCGTCCATATCGACGTCGAGTGCATTACCCAGCAAGAGGCGCTGCAAAGGACGTGCAGACATGGGGAATCGTGCAATTTGCTCACGTCGATCTTCCCAGACGGAGCGGGGATAAACCAGCAAACAGCCGTCAGGATGCCGCGTAAGGGTCAAACGCCCCTGATCGGCCGATGTCAGCGCGTCACGATGCCGGGTGGGTATGGTGACCCTCCCTTTCGCATCGAGCGTGAGTGCGCTGCAACCTTGAAACACTTTTTACCCCACTTTTTTGCACTTTTTCCTACTTTTCCCCACTCTAAGGCATCAGTTAAACCGGGTCAAGCGCTAAATCGCATTTTTTTCAATGACAACAAGTACTTACAAACGAACCCACCAAACTTTTAAAAAAATTTATGTCAATAAATCAATACGTTGCAAAAACAACTGGAAGTGCTTTATTCAATAAGAGACCCACTCTGACAAGCCATCGCGTTACAACAAAAAAATAGTGAGGCGTGCGTGAAGTTCCTTTCATCACGCGCAGGGAAAACCATCAAATCCGGGGGAATCACGAAAGGAGGCCGCACGAAAAAAGCGCCGAAACAATGTTTGCCGGCGCTTAAAATAAGAGAAAGACACAAGAGGGCGTATGAACACGCGTAAAAAGGTGCGGAACAGATCTATAGGCCGGATTCTGTACATCGAGAATATCGATGGGCAATCATTCCTCTGGGTTGGCTATTACTAACCAACTCTAGCCACCTACCCGCATGCACGGACGGGCCGCCCGTATGGCCGCAAAGGCCATGCGCATGCCTATTTGGTGTTGCTCCGGATAGAGGTTACCGCGTTTCACCCTGCTACGTTGTACCTTGCAATACAAGGTACGCCACACGGATTCACCGTGTCAGTGCGCGCCGAAACACGCCCACGTAACAGACTCGTCTCTGTGGCCCTGTTCCTCGGTTATTACAACCGCCTAAGCGGCCGTCGTTACCGGACGGCTGTTAGCCGCTACCCTGCCCTGTGGAGTCCGGACCTTCCTCGATAAAAAATTACCGCGACTACCCGATCTGCCCCGCACCCCCATTGTAATACTGAATAAAGCCTCGCAACCTGCGACAATAGTGTTTATATCGTTAAAAACCTGCGCGCATTACAACAACGTGAACAATGCGGCGCCTGCAAACCGTATCACCCTACTCATGACAGCAACACTCATTACACTCGCCAATCTGCAACTCGCTTATGGCCATCATGCACTACTTGACCATGCCGAACTCACCATTCATCAAGGAGAGCGTATTGGTCTTATCGGCAGAAACGGCGCCGGTAAATCTTCTTTGCTGAAACTCCTCGACGGTCGCGCCCAGCCCGACGACGGCGAAATTCAGCGCCTCGGCGGGTTAAGAATTGCAACCGTTGAGCAAGAGCCCGAACTTGGCGAACATAAAACCGTATTAGATGAAATCTGTGGTGAATTTGAACGAGACGAAGACTGGGCCCGTCCTGCTCGCGCCAAGGCGCTGATCAGCGAACTAGGCTTGCAAGAGTCAGCACTCATAGACGGCCTTTCGGGCGGGACCAGAAAGCGCATCGCGCTAGCCCGAGCCATGACACTTGAACCCGACTTGTTGCTTTTAGATGAGCCTACTAATCACTTGGACTTCGAAGGCATTACCTGGCTGGAGCAACGCTTGAAACGCGCTGCCTTCAGCATTGTGCTAATAACGCACGACCGTCGATTTCTTGACACCGTAACAACGCGCATTGTCGAGCTCGATCGAGGCAAACTCATCAGCTTTCCGGGCAATTTCACCCAATGGCAAGAACGTAAAGCAGAATGGCTTGAAGCCGAAATGCAACAGAATGCCAAGTTCGACAAGCTGTTGGCGCAGGAAGAGGTATGGATCAGAAAAGGCATTGAAGCCCGCCGTACACGCAACGAAGGACGCGTGCGACGACTCGAACAACTGCGACGGGAACGTGCGGCCCGTCGTGAACGCACTGGAAACGTTAACCTGGCCATTTCCGAAGGCCAGCGCTCCGGAAAAATTGTGGCCGAACTTGAACACGTTACTCACGGTTACCACGGGCGTACCTTAATCAACAACCTGTCCACAGTCATTTTGCGCAAGGACCGAATTGGCATCATTGGGCCAAATGGTGCGGGTAAAACAACTTTGCTGCGCATTCTTCTGGGTGAACTCAAACCTGATCAAGGCAGCGTGAAATCAGGCACAAACCTGAACATCGCTTACTTCGATCAAATGCGGGGACAACTCGACGAAACCGCAACCGTGGCCGACACCATTAGTCCGGGAAGCGAATGGGTTGAAATTGGGGATCAACGCAAACACATCATGTCGTATCTGGAAGACTTCCTGTTTCCCCCGGCTCGCGCACGATCGCCGGTTAGCAGCCTTTCGGGCGGCGAGCGAGCACGGCTGGTGCTGGCGCGACTTTTCGCAACCCCGTCAAACGTCCTGGTTCTCGACGAACCCACCAACGACCTCGACATCGAAACGCTCGAACTGCTGGAAGAACTTCTGCAGGACTACCCCGGTACGGTGCTTCTGGTCAGCCACGACCGTGTTTTTCTAAACAATGTCGTCACGCAAACAATCGTCAGTGAGCCGGACGGCCATTGGCAGGAATATGCCGGGGGATACGACGATTGGTTGGTGCAAAGCAACGTTAGCGCATCAAAGAACTCATCGCAGCCAGCCGTCAAGTCGCAAACGCAAACCGCTGACGACTCGAACCCGCATGGTCGCGAAGGCAAACCGCCCGGGAAGAAACCAGCCGCAAATCGAGCCAGTCGATTCACTGCCTGGGAAGAACAAGAACTCGAAGGGATCCCAGAAAAAATCGCCAAACTTGAAGCACGCCAAGCGGAACTGGGGAACACTTTAAGTGACCCCAAAACCTATGAGAGTACGCCGGACATTGCCATCGGCATCAATAACGAAATTACTGAAATCGACGATCAGTTAAGCCGACTGTTCGAACGCTGGGAAGAGCTGGAATCGAAAAAAGCCGGCACGCAGTAGCCAACGCCGAATCAGATGTATTCTGCGCCAGCAAAACGCCAGGGTAAAGTTTCACCAGCCGCCAACGGCACCAGTTCATCATCGCCCACACTAAGGGCATCGGGAATCGTGTAAGGAGCACGTTCCAACGTGATTTTTCGCTTGTTTACCGGAAGGCCATAAAACTTGGGTCCATTCAAACTGGCAAAGGCCTCAAGTTGATCAAGCTTACCCACCGATTCAAATGCGGTCGCATAAAGCGCCATTGCATAAGGGGCCGTATAGCAGCCTGCGCAGCCACACGCGCTCTCTTTCATCCCCCTTAGGTGCGGGGCGCTATCAGTGCCAAGGAAAAACCGGCCACTTCCACCTGTTGCCGCCTCAAGCAAAGCTTGCCTGTGAACCTCACGTTTCAAGACCGGCAGGCAATACATATGCGGACGGATTCCTCCATTAAACAAAGCATTGCGGTTATACAGCAAATGATGAGGGGTAATTGTGGCCGCTATTGGCCCGGCGGCGTCCCGCACGTACTCTGCGCCCTGACGTGTAGTCAAATGTTCAAACACCACCTTCAGCTCGGGCAGAGCATCCCTGAGCGGTTTCATTACGCGATCGATAAAAACAGCCTCTCGATCAAAAATATCAATTTTTGGGTCTGTAACTTCGCCATGCATCAATAATGGCATCCCAACTTTCTGCATCGCCTCTAACGTTGATAAACAACGACCCAGCAAATCCGTCACCCCGGCAGCGGAATTCGTCGTCGCACCAGCTGGATACAACTTAACGCCATAAATAAATCCGCTTTCCGCCGCTTTATAAATCTCATCAGGCGGGGTGTCGTCTGTAAGATACAGTGTCATTAATGGTTCAAACTCTCGTGTCTCTCCGGCAGTGTCATTCAATGCTTGTAGAATTCGATTGCGATACGCAGCGGCTTGCTCAACCTTGACAACCGGTGGCGTTAGGTTCGGCATGACGATAGCCCGCCCAAATTGACCTACAGAGCCTCGAAGCACTGAGTGCAAAATATCACCGTCGCGTAAATGCAAATGCCAATCGTCCGGCTGAGTGAGAGTTAAGCTGTTTATTGAAATATCCATAGAAAAAGTCACAAATTTTATACAGCCGGTTTAAGAATAAAGTTAATCGCAATATGTTAACGTGTTTCCTTTTCAATCGCAGATGGTACGCAGTTCTTATACGGTCTAGCGCGACTGCGGGAACGCAACTCAGATTTGCACCGATGCAGATTCTGGAAAAATAGAGTACAAGACAGTTTGCCCGGGTATTTCATATTCGCAGTACTCAGGGAAAACAAGATTTTTAATTTCACTGGAGCGAACCACATATGGCAACGACTACAAAAACGACCCGTAAACCCAATGCCGCGTTTATGAAGCCCCTTACTCCAAGCCCCACATTAGCGGCAATCATTGGTCCTGAAGCGGTTCCCCGCACGGAAGTCACCAAGAAAATCTGGGAGTACATTAAGAAGCACGACCTACAAGATCCAAAAAACCGTCGCAACATCAATGCCGACGACAAACTGCGCCCTTTATTTGGCAAAGAGCAAGTGTCTATGTTCGAATTAACCAAACTGGTTAGCAACCATTTGAAGTGAATCCAAGACATAACAAAAAAGCTGCCAATGGCAGCTTTTTTATTGTTCTGTACTTTGCTTAAAGTTCGGGGCTTGGCGCTACACCCGATAACAACGCCAACCAACCTTTGGCAATGCGGTATACCACCCAAACGATAGCAACCAACCCAGTTAACCAGCCAATAAAGATCCACGTTGCTATTGCGCTAAGTACGAGCCACAACAAACCCCACCAAAAAGTACGTATGACCCAATCGAAGTGGCTGGCATATAAAGTACCCGCTGCGTCACTTCGTTTCAGATACGCAAGAACAATTGCTGCTATCGAGGCAACACCCAGAAAACCCGCACTAATCAAACCCAAGGCAAAAAGCCCATAAACGATGTGAGTAAGCGTACGCAACGACACCCCGTTATTCTCTTCTGGTTGTAACGCGTCCGACATGAATTACCTCCTGGCTTTATAAGTTTGCGGTTTATTCAGGCAATTTTACCGTTTTTTCGTCCTAACAAAGTAAAACGCCCCAACATGTTTGATGTTGGGGCGTTTTGGTATAAGAGCCTGACGATGACCTACTTTCACAGATGTACATCCACTATCATCGGCGCAAAGGCGTTTCACGGTCCTGTTCGGGATGGGAAGGCGTGGGACCACCTTGCTATGGTCGTCAAGCGTAAAGGGTTGCGCTTCAAGGGTATGGGTTTTGAGGTCCTGGCCCTTGAAGCGCCAATGAGGTCAGAAGCAACCGTGCTTTGTATGCTGTTGCGGGTTTGATTATTTGGTTGTGTGCGTTGCGTTGGTTTTGACCATTGATTTTTGACTTTATGTCATTTAGCGGCATGCTTAACACCTAAACCTTGTATGCATAACCTGCATGGTTATAGGATCAAGCCGCACGGGCAATTAGTACTGGTTAGCTAAACACATTACTGCGCTTACACACCCAGCCTATCAACGTCCTGGTCTCGAACGACCCTTCAGGGGGGTCAAGCCCCCGGGATACCTTATCTTCAGACGAGTTTCCCGCTTAGATGCCTTCAGCGGTTATCTCTTCCGTACTTAGCTACTCGGCAATGCCATTGGCATGACAACCGATACACCAGCGGTACGTCCACTCCGGTCCTCTCGTACTAGGAGCAGGCTCCGTCAAGTATCCAACGCCCACGGCAGATAGGGACCAAACTGTCTCACGACGTTTTAAACCCAGCTCACGTACCTCTTTAAATGGCGAACAGCCATACCCTTGGGACCGGCTACAGCCCCAGGATGAGATGAGCCGACATCGAGGTGCCAAACACCGCCGTCGATATGAACTCTTGGGCGGTATCAGCCTGTTATCCCCAGAGTACCTTTTATCCGTTGAGCGATGGCCCTTCCATTCAGAACCACCGGATCACTATGTCCTGCTTTCGCACCTGTTCGACGTGTCAGTCTCACAGTCAAGCACGCTTATGCCATTGCACTATCAGCACGATTTCCGACCGTGCCTAGCGTACCTTCGAACTCCTCCGTTACGCTTTGGGAGGAGACCGCCCCAGTCAAACTGCCCACCATGCACTGTCCCCAACCCGGATAACGGGCCAAGGTTAGAACCGCAAACAGACCAGGGTGGTATTTCAAGGTCGGCTCCAAGCAGTCTAGCGACCACTCTTCTGCGCCTCCCACCTATCCTACACAAGCCGGTTCACAGTTCAATGCAAAGCTACAGTAAAGGTTCATGGGGTCTTTCCGTCTAGCCGCGGGTAGATTGCATCATCACAAACACTTCAACTTCGCTGAGTCTCAGGAGGAGACAGTGTGGCCATCGTTACGCCATTCGTGCAGGTCGGAACTTACCCGACAAGGAATTTCGCTACCTTAGGACCGTTATAGTTACGGCCGCCGTTTACCGGGGCTTCGATCAAGAGCTTGCACCCCATCACTTAACCTTCCGGCACCGGGCAGGCGTCACACCCTATACGTCCACTTTCGTGTTAGCAGAGTGCTGTGTTTTTAATAAACAGTCGCAGCCACCGATTCTCTGCGACCCCGTCATGCTCAGCGCGCAGGCGCTTCACACTACCAGGGTATACCTTCTCCCGAAGTTACGGTATCAATTTGCCGAGTTCCTTCTCCTGAGTTCTCTCAAGCGCCTTGGAATATTCATCCCGTCCACCTGTGTCGGTTTGCGGTACGGTCTCGTACAGCTAGAGCTTAGAGGCTTTTCTTGGGACCACTTCCAATCAGTTTAAGACCGTAGTCTTATCCAGCCACACCCTTGAATTTCGCGCCCGGATTTGCCTAAAGCGCCTTCTATAGTGCAGCAACGGGGACTTCCAACACCCCGATGACCTTTCGCAATCCGTCCCCCCATCGCACTGTACGACGGTGCTGGAATATTAACCAGCTTCCCATCAGCTACGCATCTCTGCCTCGCCTTAGGGGCCGACTCACCCTGCGCCGATGAACGTTGCGCAGGAAACCTTGGACTTACGGCGAGGGGGCTTTTCACCCCCTTTATCGCTACTCATGTCAGCATTCGCACTTCTGATACCTCCAGCAGCCTTTACAAGCCACCTTCACAGGCTTACAGAACGCTCTCCTACCGCGTATATCTTACGATACACACCCGCAGCTTCGGTAACTGGCTTAGCCCCGTTACATCTTCCGCGCAGGACGACTCGATCAGTGAGCTATTACGCTTTCTTTAAAGGATGGCTGCTTCTAAGCCAACCTCCTGACTGTCTTCGCCTTCCCACTTCGTTTCCCACTTAGCCAATTTTGGGGACCTTAGCTGGCGGTCTGGGTTGTTTCCCTCTTGAGTCCGGACGTTAGCACCCGGTGCTCTGTCTCCCGCGCTCATACTTGCTGGTATTCGGAGTTTGCCATGGTTTGGTAAATCGCCATGACCCCCTAGCCATAACAGTGCTCTACCCCCAGCAGCAATACGCGAGGCACTACCTAAATAGTTTTCGGAGAGAACCAGCTATTTCCAGGCTTGTTTAGCCTTTCACCCCTATCCACAGTTCATCCCCTAATTTTTCAACATTAGTGGGTTCGGTCCTCCAGCACGTGTTACCGTGCCTTCAACCTGACCATGGATAGATCGCCTGGTTTCGGGTCTACACCCAGCGACTCAAACGCCCTGTTCGGACTCGCTTTCGCTACGCCTTCCCTATTCGGTTAAGCTTGCCACTGAATGTAAGTCGCTGACCCATTATACAAAAGGTACGCAGTCACCCCATAAAGAGGCTCCTACTGTTTGTATGCACACGGTTTCAGGATCTATTTCACTCCCCTTCCGGGGTTCTTTTCGCCTTTCCCTCACGGTACTGGTTCACTATCGGTCGATTACGAGTATTTAGCCTTGGAGGATGGTCCCCCCATCTTCAGACAGGATTTCACGTGTCCCGCCCTACTTGTCTGACGCCTAGTTCCACACCGCACATTTCGCCTACGGGACTATCACCCGCTACGGTCGCCCTTTCCAGAGCGTTCGGCTATATGCAATGCTAAATCGTCAAGGCTGCTCCGGGCTCGCTCGCCGCTACTGCCGGAATCTCGGTTGATTTCTTTTCCTCGAGCTACTTAGATGTTTCAGTTCACTCGGTTCGCTTCTCTGCACCTATGTATTCAGTGCAGGATACTGCTCGCGCAGTGGGTTTCCCCATTCGGACATCAGCGGATCAAAGCTCGTTTGCCAGCTCCCCGCCGCTTTTCGCAGGCTACCACGTCCTTCTTCGCCTGTAATCGCCAAGGCATCCACCATGTGCACTTAGTCACTTGATCCTATAACCACAAAGGCTATAGGTTCCTAACTTGAGTTTACGTGTTCATGCCGTTCATCACTTCCAAAAGACTGAATCAATCAAACCACATCATCCCTAAGAATAACGTCGCCCAATCAACTCCGCTCTTGAGTCAGAACTTATTTGCAATGCAATCACAACCCGTATCTATAATCAGTCTGCCTGTCCCTGGCGAATATATGTAAAACATACACCCCAGAACACGCAGCCCACTTACAGCTACTTGTCATTGTTGCTTCTTCCTCATTGTTAAAGAACAAATACTACGGGTACTACTTATACTACCTAGCCATATCGCTATGACCAGTGCACAACATCCTGATGAATTAAGCTAAATCTCCTTAACTTCACCCAAGACCCTGTTCACTGAACACAACCACTACCTTCACAACCACTACCTGCACAACCACAGCTTCGTTGGTGGAGGATGACGGGATCGAACCGACGACCCCCTGCTTGCAAAGCAGGTGCTCTCCCAGCTGAGCTAATCCCCCCCGTAAAGCACGTGGTGGGTCAAGTTGGAATCGAACCAACGACCCCCGCCTTATCAAGACGGTGCTCTAACCGACTGAGCTACTGACCCAAGCCCTTGTATCTGCCCTAACTCTAAAACAACCGATAAGCGTGAACACTCAAACTACCACCAAATAACAGCCCACCAAGACCAAACCCCAAGCACTTCTCTTAAAGGAGGTGATCCAGCCGCACCTTCCGATACGGCTACCTTGTTACGACTTCACCCCAGTCATGAATCCCACCGTGGTAAGCGCCCCCCTTACGGTTAGGCTACCTACTTCTGGTGAAACCCACTCCCATGGTGTGACGGGCGGTGTGTACAAGACCCGGGAACGTATTCACCGCGACATGCTGATCCGCGATTACTAGCGATTCCGACTTCATGCAGGCGAGTTGCAGCCTGCAATCCGGACTACGATCGGGTTTCTGAGATTGGCTCCCCCTCGCGGGTTGGCAACCCTCTGTCCCGACCATTGTATGACGTGTGAAGCCCTACCCATAAGGGCCATGAGGACTTGACGTCATCCCCACCTTCCTCCGGTTTGTCACCGGCAGTCTCACTAGAGTGCCCTTTCGTAGCAACTAATGACAAGGGTTGCGCTCGTTGCGGGACTTAACCCAACATCTCACGACACGAGCTGACGACAGCCATGCAGCACCTGTGTTCCGGTTCTCTTGCGAGCACAGCCAAATCTCTTCGGCCTTCCAGACATGTCAAGGGTAGGTAAGGTTTTTCGCGTTGCATCGAATTAATCCACATCATCCACCGCTTGTGCGGGTCCCCGTCAATTCCTTTGAGTTTTAATCTTGCGACCGTACTCCCCAGGCGGTCAACTTCACGCGTTAGCTGCGCTACTAAAGCCTAACGGCCCCAACAGCTAGTTGACATCGTTTAGGGCGTGGACTACCAGGGTATCTAATCCTGTTTGCTCCCCACGCTTTCGTGCCTGAGCGTCAGTATCATCCCAGGGGGCTGCCTTCGCCATCGGTATTCCTCCACATCTCTACGCATTTCACTGCTACACGTGGAATTCTACCCCCCTCTGACGTACTCTAGCCTGGCAGTTAAAAGTGCAGTTCCAAGGTTAAGCCCTGGGATTTCACACCTTTCTTGCCAAACCGCCGACGCACCCTTTACGCCCAGTAATTCCGATTAACGCTTGCACCCTACGTATTACCGCGGCTGCTGGCACGTAGTTAGCCGGTGCTTATTCTGCAGGTACCGTCATCAACGCCAGGTATTAACCAGCGCCCTTTCTTCCCTGCCAAAAGTGCTTTACAACCCGAAGGCCTTCATCGCACACGCGGGATGGCTGGATCAGGGTTGCCCCCATTGTCCAAAATTCCCCACTGCTGCCTCCCGTAGGAGTCTGGGCCGTGTCTCAGTCCCAGTGTGGCTGGTCGTCCTCTCAAACCAGCTACGGATCGCAGCCTTGGTGAGCCTTTACCTCACCAACTAGCTAATCCGATATCGGCCGCTCCAATAGTGAGAGGTCTTGCGATCCCCCCCTTTCCCCCGTAGGGCGTATGCGGTATTAGCCACGCTTTCGCGTAGTTATCCCCCGCTACTGGGTACGTTCCGATACATTACTCACCCGTTCGCCACTCGCCGCCAAAGTAAGCAAGCTTACCTCGCGCTGCCGTTCGACTTGCATGTGTAAAGCATCCCGCTAGCGTTCAATCTGAGCCAGGATCAAACTCTTCAGTTTAATTCCTGTTAATTGCCATATTTCCTGTCCTTCAAAAAGACCAGGTCATACGTCGCGTACTCACTCAAAAGAAAAAAGACAGGCTTAAAAGTAAACACCAGATAAAATCCAGCATCTACCGCCTTGACTTCTTACTTCATCACTTGCGAGCACTTCTTACTACTTGCTTTGGCTCAGGCATTTAACCCTGATGCGCCACTACTTAGCAACGTAGCTTAAGTGCCCACACTTATCGGTTGTTTCGTTGTTAAAGAGCAATTTCGCTAACCCAACCCAACTGCCCCGCACCACCAAGCTAAAACCACTAACTTGCCGTGTGAAGCGCTGTTCAAGCAGCGAAGAAACGAGATTATGAAGCAGTTTTTAAGAAGTGTCAAATGAGAAGACAGAAATTTATTTCCAACCGCTCTTGACCCAACACCCCGCCTCAGGGCCCCGCCCAGCCCATCAACCACACCCGCATCTTGCTCCGCAAAATACACGCCTGATTAATGACTGTCCCTTTTAAATCACCCTCTTAAATATCCCCTTAAATTAAGGGTTATCCCGAGGCCGTCTCCAAAGGGAACCGAACTGTAGCATGACTGTCATTTAGTTGCAAGCAGATTGCCGAAATGGGAACGCAATTTCGATAACTTGGGTGAGATAACAAAAACGCAATAGCCTTGCATAGGATTACGAGCATAGTAATTATGATGCACCTCCTCCGCCGGCCAGAATGTGGCTTTGGGACGCAACTGGGTGACTACGGCCTGCCCTAGTTCATTTTCTACTTCTTGCATAACACGCTTCGCTATCCTTTCCTGTTCGTCAGAGTAATAAAAGATGACCGAAGCGTATTGCGGACCCACATCGTTTCCCTGACGATTCACGGTTGTGGGGTCGTGGGTGGCAAAAAAAACCGTCAAAAGTGTTTCATAGCTAATTTCAGCAGGATTGAACACAACCCGAACAACCTCGATATGACCTGTATTTTTTTCGCATACCGCCTCATATGTCGGATTAGGAAGGTCACCTCCTGCATAGCCGGGCGTAACACCTTTCACGCCTCGCAGCGTTGAAAGCACCGATTCGGTGCACCAAAAACACCCTCCACCCAGAACCGCCTCTTCCGTTTCTTCAGTTAAGACGTCAACTGATTCGATTTGTGTACTGTTCACCATATCCCTCACTTTTCAACGAGCGGCTCCACGGCCACTAAAGAAAGAATCCACTGCGCCAGAGCTTGTGCTTCATCGTCGCTTACATGTGATTGCGCGGGCATCGGCACCGCTCCCCAACTACCCCGAGCACCATGGCGAATACGTGTCGCGAGATACTCAACAACCGCGTCCCCACCTTCCCCAGCATAACGCTCAGCAATAACATTGAAATCGGGGCCCAGGCGTTTGCGACCCTGCTTGTCGTCTACGCGATGACAAGCAATGCATTTAAACGTTTCAACCATGCCCGGGCCCGCCGACACCTCGTTCGCTACGTCTGAGGCACCACTGGGGGGGATCAAACCCATACCCAGAGTCAGCCCGAACCACAATCCAACTTTAGTCGTCAACCTTTTCATCACTACTCAACCAACGATATACCCTGAAAAACGATTATGTTTACTGCTTTCCACTTTATGTGGCCCGGCAAATGCAATGCGTTCCCATCAACAGAAACGACAAATAAGGTTCGCGGTATTATCCAACAAACCTTAAATCGATCATAAATCAGGATCCTTATGCTTGTTCACCCGCAATTCGACCCCATCGCAGTTCAACTTGGCCCCATTGCCATCCATTGGTACGGCTTAATGTACCTGATTGCTTTCGGCCTGGTATGGCTTGCGGGTAGATGGAGAATCAACCATGGCAAAACTGATCTCAGCCTGAAAGACCTTGAAGACATCATTTTCTACGGCGTGATTGGCGTTATAGCAGGGGGACGCCTTGGTTACGTGCTGTTTTATAAGCCGGCTTATTACCTCTCGAATCCACAGGAAATTTTTTATCTATGGGAAGGCGGTATGTCATTCCATGGTGGGCTAGTGGGCGTCGTCGTCATGCTTTTTCTACTGGCTCGCAGCAAAAATAAAACACTGCTGGAACTGGGTGATTTTATAGCCCCCATGATTCCTTTAGGATTAGCTGCCGGCAGGTTGGGAAACTTCATTAATGGCGAACTTTGGGGACGCCCAAGCGATTTACCCTGGGCCATGCTTTTCCCACAACTGCAAGACAATATCGCACGCCACCCTTCCCAACTATACGAAATGAGCCTGGAAGGCATTCTGCTTTTCTTGATAGTTTGGTGGTTTGCCCGCATTCCCAGACCCACCGGACAAGTTAGCGCCGTGTTCCTGATGGGTTACGGGATTTTCCGCTTTCTTGTTGAATATACACGCGAACCCGATGCGTTTTTGGGTCCGGTGCTTGGTGCACTAACCATGGGACAACTTTTATCGTTGCCCATGATCGCAATCGGTTTGATTATTTATTTTCGCGCTGCAAATAAATCGTTCCCTGCACGGAAACCGTAACCGTTTCTGTATTGCCCTCTAGAGGAACCGACGCTTTATCAGCAGCCATAGCCATCATTCGCGGCGCGGGGGCATATTCAACCCCGGCGCCACCCAGGTTCAACTCCTTGATGCTATAGCTTTGGAACCCAAAAGCCACCGCAAAGGCGTCAGCACGCTTCCTGAAAGCCGCAGCCGCCTCTTCGAGCAAGACCTCTTCGGCTTTGGCACGACTTTCCGGAGAGACGGAAAAAGCAATATTCGTGATGGAAAGTTGATCGCCCAGACTTGCCGCCAACTCCGAGGCGGCAGGAAAATCTTTAGATTCAAGAATAAGCTCGGCCCGGCCCTGCCAACGCGTTACTTTGCCGTCTTCATCGGTAAAAGGCCAGACACGGAAGTTACCTGAGTAAACCTTCACGACATCTTGTTTTTTAGCGTTCGCCACGGCCGTATCAAGTGCCTTGCTTAATTGAGCATTGACAACTTGCTGACTGACGTCGTTCATTTGTGCCGACAGCGTTACCGTGACTGTATCTTGAGCAACCTGGCTGGATGCCGCTGCCTGCAAACTGGCTTGAGGCAAACGCGGACCGCCCATCGTTTTGGCATGGTGCCCATATTGCGCACCGTGATGTCCACTTGATGATTCCGGATGCCCCATTGGGCCGGCACCGTGAGATGCCGCCATGACTGCAACAGGCGCCCCGGCCAAACCAACAAAAACACTGAAAACGCATCCAGCCAACTTCGCGCGGACGCAAATGCTCTTACCTGACGAGATCATAAGACACCTCCTAACAAGCAAAAAGCCCGTCTTAAACAAGACGGGCTTTCAATAAATGCCCCGCATGTGCCGTCTAGACCGGCATCCTGGAACCGTAAGTTCAAGGTGGTCGCCTTCAGTCAAGCTTCGGGATCACCAATTAAGGCGTTCACGCCCACTTGTCAATCGAGCAACCTAATGCCATAGCATTGGTTCAAGAAATATAGGTCAAGTCACGAACACCGCAGGGACTAACCGTTGGACCCACAATAACGTACAAACCCAAACAAACAAAGAAACGGTTTGTAAATATCGCAGGACCGAAAATTTATTCCGGCTTTGCCTCGGGCAAAACCAAATTCAGTTGGCCGTGCATTTCATCAAGTTTACGCTTGAAGTCACCCACTGCAACGCTACCCAATGGACCATCGGGCGCACGCATTGACAGCATTTCAGCCGCAATTTGAATTGAAGCCATTACGGCAATACGCTCGTTGCTCGAAATTTTACCAGAGCTTTTTACTGCCAACATGCGCTGATCGACAAATTTGACCGCGTCGAGCAAAGCTTGTTTTTCCGCGGGCTCGCAAGCCAACGAGTATTCACGCCCCAAGATTGATATATCGACTCGTTCCATATGTTTGTTACTCCTGCGGTGCACCAGGCAAACGCTCAAGCAGCGCATCAATGCGCTGCCTGGCATCGTCGGCGGCATGACGCAAACGGCCGGCCTCAGCACGACTTTGCTCAAGCTCTTGTAAAACTTGTTTGTAAGCAGCTTGCTGCTGGTTCAGTTCCAACTCCAAACGGGCCTGCACAGCGTGAGCCTCGCGCAGCTGGTCGGCACTCTCGGAGTGTAATTGCGTGCGCAAGGCGTTGAGCTCATTTTGCGCAGCGGCGCGGATCTGCGCTATTTCAGCCTCGTGGCGCTGCGCCTGCGCAGCAACATCCTTGAACTCACTTTCCTGGCGAGCCAATTGCGCTTGTAGTTGGTTTCGCTCTCGTTCGGCCTGTTCGGCTCGACCGCCGAGCACAGCCTGCTCCGACTGCAATTGCTTTGTCAGTTCAACGAGTTGCCCGATACGGGCGGCGAGAAAGTCTAAGTCTTGCAACATGAGCGATATCGTAAACCAAGGCTCGCGAACGCGAAAGCCATTGGTGGCATGAATTGCGAAGTCGTTAGAATAACCGAATTTCCGATTCCCACCGCAAAGAAGGAGACTACTATGTCCACCTCGATTGGCGAGCGCCAATATACATCCGGCTCACCTGTGAAACTGGCTTTTCTTGGGTTAGGCGTAATGGGCTACCCAATGGCCGGCCACCTCAGCCGCGCCGGCTACGCTGTGACGGTTTATAACCGGACTACGGCAAAAGCAACTGCGTGGTGCGCCGAATTCAGGGGTGATCATGCAAAAACGCCCAGGGAAGCCGCGGCTAACGCAGATTTTGTTATCGCCTGTGTTGGAAATGATGACGATTTGCGCAGTGTTGTACTGGGGGATGACGGTGCATTTGCAGGTATGGGAAAAAACGCCATTTTCATCGACCACACAACGGCGTCGGCAGACGTTGCAAGGGAACTTTACGCAGCCGCCCGAAATCTAGGCTTGGATTTTGTTGATGCACCCGTTTCCGGAGGCCAGGCGGGAGCCGTAAACGGTGCATTAACAGTTATGTGCGGCGCGCAACCCGAAACATTTGATCTGGCTAAGCCAATCATTGAGAACTACGCCCGGGCAATAACACTCATGGGCGCGCCCGGTTCAGGCCAATTATGCAAAATGGTGAACCAAATCTGCATTGCCGGCTTGTTGCAAGGCCTTTCCGAAGCCGTCGCATTTGGTAAAACGGCGGGGCTCGATATGCATAAAGCACTGACTGTCATCGGCCAAGGCGCCGCGCAAAGCTGGCAACTAGACCATCGCGGCACCACCATGATCGACAACAAGTTCGACTTCGGTTTTGCAGTAGACTGGATGCGCAAAGACCTCGGCCTGGTTCTGGACGAAGCGAAAAACAACGGAAGCAGTGTTCCGGTAACCGCTCTGGTCGACCAGTTCTACGCCGATGTCCAACGCATGGGTGGTGGTCGTTGGGATACGTCGAGTTTAATCACCCGTCTGCAGAAATAAGATTTGGTAGACGAACAACCTTGACCTGCCCGCCTACCGCCTCTACCTTTAATTATTGCGGCGTGGTTGCGCGAGCGCCAGACACCAGAACTGTTTTACGTTGTACAGTTCTGGCTCCCTGGCCCCGCGCACGCAAGTAACGAGTATCCTGACTGCGCCGGAACAAAATAGTTGCCAGCTCATTCAAGGCTTGGGTATACACTTCGCGCTTGAATTCGATCACGGCATCAAGCGGAACCCAATAATGGCTCCAGCGCCAGGCATCGAACTCGGGATGCCGAGTGGCACGCAAGCTAACATCGGAATCCCGACCTACCAACCTTAAAAGGAACCAAATCTGCTTTTGCCCCTTGTATATACCCCGCGAATCACGCCGGATGAAATCTTCCGGTACGTTATATCGCAACCAATTACGCGTTCGCCCCAAAATGCGGACATGTTCCGGTAGTAAACCCACCTCTTCGCGCAGCTCCCGGTACATCGCCTGCACCGGACTCTCGCCGTACTTGATACCACCTTGCGGAAACTGCCATGAATGTTCCCGAATGCGTTTACCCCAGAACACCTCGTTTTTTTGATTAACGAGGATAATGCCAACATTAGGGCGGTAGCCTTCGCGATCCAACATAGGCCACCCCTTCGAATTTAATACAATTACGTCCGATTATACGTATCTGTCGAGAACCCTACCATGCGTGCATCCCAGTATCACATCAATACACTAAAAGAAGCCCCTGCCGAAGCGGAGGTCACCAGCCATCAACTCATGACCCGGGCGGGCATGATTCGCAAGATCGCCGGCGGCATTTACACGTATATGCCGCTGGGTCTCAGAGTGTTAAAAAAAATAGAAAACATTGTGCGCGAAGAGATGGATCGCGCCGGCGCGATAGAGTTGCTCATGCCGATTGTCCAGCCTGCGGAGCTGTGGGAAGAATCGGGGCGATGGACCGAATACGGCCCCGAACTTTTAAGAATAAAAGACCGCCATCAACGTGATTTTGTCTTACAGCCAACGTCTGAAGAGGTGATTACCGATATCGCCCGAAACGAAATCCAAAGCTGGCGTCAGCTTCCTGTGAATTTCTATCATATTCAGACAAAATTCCGAGACGAGCGCCGGCCGCGGTTTGGGCTGATGCGTGGGCGCGAGTTCACCATGAAAGACGCCTACTCTTTCGACCGAAATGAGGAAGACGCTCAGGCCAGCTACGACAGAATGTATGACGCTTACATGAATATATTCACACGCCTGGGCCTGAACTTTCGCGCTGTCGCGGCAGATACTGGATCAATTGGCGGGTCGCGCAGCCATGAATTTCAGGTCATCGCAGATACAGGCGAAGACTTGATCGTTTACAACCCCGACTCACAATACGCGGCCAACATTGAACTGGCGGAAGCGCCCTGCCTGATCAGCCAAAGAGGCAACGCGGATGCCGCCATGCAGAAGATAGCCACACCCGAGATGCCTAAATGTGCAATGGTGGCCGAACACCTTCAACGCCCGCTTACAGATACCGTCAAATCAATTGTCGTCACCGCCGAGCCGGCCAACGAGGATGAAAGCGCGGGAATTTATTTGCTGATGATTCGCGGTGACCATGAGCTTAATGAAATAAAAGTCGGCAAACTTAAAGGACTCGAAGCCGGGTTCCGCATGGCCACTGACGACGAAATACAAACCGTTTTTGGCTGTTCGCCGGGTTATATCGGCCCGGTGAATCCGAAAGCCCCCGTTACCATCATCGCCGACCACACGGTTGCCAACATGAGCAACTTCATCTGCGGCGCCAACGAAAATGGATTCCACTTGAGCGGTGTTAATTGGGTACGTGACCTGCCGGAACCCGAAGTTGCAGATATCCGTAATGTCGTCGCGGGCGACCCCGACCCGCGCGGCGGGACTCTCTCGATACAACGCGGGATTGAAGTGGGGCACATTTTCTTTCTGGGTGACAAATACTCCAAAGCACTACAAGCCACGTTCCTTGACACCGACGGCAAGCCGGCAGTGATGCAAATGGGTTGTTATGGCATTGGCGTCAGCCGCATTTCTGCTGCGGCGATCGAACAAAACCATGATGAAAAAGGCATCATTTGGCCACGTGCTATTGCTCCGTTCGAGGTCGTGATCTGCCCAATGGGCTGGCATAAAAGTGAAACGGTCCGCCAAGCCTGCGAAAAACTGTATCAAGACTTAAAGAAACAAGGCGTCGACGCCATTCTCGATGACCGCGACATTCGTCCCGGCGTGATGTTTGCCGACTGGGAACTGATTGGGGTGCCGTTGCGCGTCACAGTGGGCGACAGAGGATTAAACGACGGCCTCATTGAGTGTCAAATTCGGGCCGAAGGTCAGACCCACAAAGTAGCGGTCGAAAATGGCACGACTTACGTTCTGGAACAGTTACAATTGCTGTCCCGTTCCAAATGACAGGATCACCGTGTATTCTACGTTGCCAATTCGCGTGTATTACGAAGACACTGACGCCGGTGGAGTTGTTTTCTATGCAAACTACTTGAAATTTTTCGAGCGTGGAAGAACCGAGTGGTTGCGTCAGCTGGGCGTAAATCAAACCGATCTGGCAGCGAAAGAAAACCGGATTTTCGTCGTGAAAGGGCTGGATATCCGCTATAGGAAGCCCGCCCGCCTCGATGACCTTCTGTCTATTCGCAGTAAGGTGACACGTGTGGGCAAAGCCTCAATCGATTTTCATCAGGTCGCGGAGCTTAATGGTGAACCTTTATGCGAAAGTAGTATCCAAATTTGTTGCGTCGACGCACAGAGTTTGCGGCCGGCCGCTTTACCCAACCCTCTCAAAACCCTTTTGAATCAGCTTCAGGATTAATCATGCAGCCTACCAGCGACTTGTCGTTGATAACCCTTATCCTTGATGCCAGTATCCCGGTTCAGCTCGTCATGCTGATCCTGATTGGCATTTCCGTTCTGTCCTGGACATATATTTTCAGTAAGCGTGCCACTTTGAAGCGAGCACACGAACAAACACGATTGTTCGAAGATGACTTCTGGGCGGGTGGTGATCTGGCAGCCTTGCAAAAATCGGTCTCATCGAGCCCCGACGATTACGGCGCTCTGGCACGAATTTTCGACGCAGGCATGACGGAATTCATTAAAGCCCGGCGAGTAAACGGAAATGCAGAAGCCTTACTGGACGGCCCCCGACGCGCGATGCGGGCGAGCTATCAGCGAGAAATGGATAGCCTCGAATCGCACTTGAACTTTCTGGCGTCAGCAGGTTCTGTGAGCCCATACATTGGCCTTTTAGGAACAGTGTGGGGCATTATGCACGCCTTCCTGGGGCTATCGGCCATGCAACAGGCCACTTTGGCTGCGGTAGCGCCGGGGATTGCCGAAGCGCTGATCGCCACTGCCATTGGTTTGTTTGCGGCCATCCCGGCCGTGGTCGCGTATAACCGATACACCAATGAAATCGATCGCCTTTCAATGCGTTTTGACAGCTTCATTGATGAATTTCTGAACATTCTGCAACGACAGGTTCGCTAATGGCGTCTTCACGTAGTCACTTATCCCGACCAAGCCGGCGCCTCAAGAACGAAATCAACGTCGTACCCTACATCGACGTCATGCTGGTATTGCTGGTTATCTTCATGGTCACCGCACCCATGATTACGCCAGGACTGATTGAACTGCCCACGGTAGGACGCGCGTCTGACGTTCCGGTTGAGCCCGTCGAGGTGCAAATCCAGGAAGATGGTAGTTTGGCAATACGAAGCCGGTCGGCCGGCAGCGAATTCGAGGACATTCCCAAAGATGGATTAGTCGATGCGGTCAGGACACGTATTTCAAATGAAACACCGGTTGTTATCGCAGCCGATGGCAAAGTTCCATACGAGCAAGTCATGGCCGTAATGGATCAACTGCGCAGTAACGGGGTTACGCGCCTTGGTCTACTGGTCGATCAAGGCGCATCAGAAGTTACCGACAATGCTCCTTTAAGCCAACCATCCACGCCTCCGGCGGAACAGAACTAGGTTATTGCCGCAGCCATATGAAACGTTTTGGGTCGGTCTCACACGGAAAACACCCCGCCGCGCTTGAACAGCAAGACGAGCGCAAAGGTTTTCTTTATGCCGTTTTGGCGCACTTGGCGGTAGCCGGCGTTTTGATGCTAGGTGTTCTCACTTCTGCGCCCAAAACGCCCGCGCCCGTGCAAGTCGAGCTGTGGATGGATGGAAACACCCCAGAAACGGCGCCAACGACCGAACAGACACCTCAATCTGAGCTTGAACCTGAACCTGAACCGGAGCCCGAGCCTGCGCTTGAACCCAAGCCTGACCCACAGCCTGCGCCGGAACCCGAGCCTAAGCCGCAGCCTGCTCCCGAACCCGAGCCCAAACCGGAGCCGCAGCCTCAACCTGAACCAACGCCCGAACCGACAGTAGACGCCGACCCCGACATTGCTCTTGAGAAAGCACGTAAAGAACGTGAGGAAGCTGAGCGTCAAGCTAAAGAAGAAGCTGAACGCCGAGCCCGTGAGGAAGCCGAGCGTCAGGCCAAAGCAGAAGCTGAACGAAAAGCCCGCGAAGAAGCCGAGCGTCAAGCCAAAGCTGAAGCTGAGCGCCGAGCCCGTGAGGAAGCCGAGCGTCAGGCCAAAGAAGAGGCTGAACGTAAAGCCCGTGAAGAAGCTGAACGTAAAGCCAAGGCTGAAGCTGAACGAAAAGCTCGTGAAGAGGCGGAACGTAAAGCCAAGGCTGAAGCTGAACGAAAAGCTCGTGAAGAGGCTGAACGTAAAGCCAAAGCTGAGGCTGAGCGAAAAGCACGCGAAGAAGCGAAGCGTCGCGAAGCGATTAAACAGGCCATGCGAGGTGATGCTTTGGGTGCCGCCGGCATTCAGGGCGGCACTGCAGACCGCAACCAACGTGGTGGTGGCGGAACCGATAGTGGTTACGCCGCACAAATCCGTGCATGTGTTCAACCTAGGGTGGTCTACCCCATCCCGCCTCGTTCGGGCCCGAACCCGCGGGTTCAGTTCCGCGCGACGCTAAGCCCTGAAGGACGCGTGCGCAGCGTTGAAATTAGCCGTTCGTCCGGCATTCCGGCTTTCGATCGTGCAGTCGAAAACGGAATTCGGGCCTGCGACCCCTTCCCAAAACCCCCTTCCGGCAGATATCCTGCCTATATCGACGGGGATTACTATATGTATGATCAATAGTATGACCAACAGGAGATTGCCGAGATGACTATTGTCACGTTCGCCAAAAGTGTTGTCCGAAACCTCAGGCGTTTAAGCCAGGTTGCTTTGATTGCCGCTGCGGCCAATCTGACGTTCGGCACAACCGCAACCGCCCAACTACGAGTCGATATCTCCGGCGTGGGAGCAACACAATACCCAATTGCGATTGCCGACATGCAGGGAGACCCTGCAGGGCGGACGATCGCCGAGGTCATCCGTGCCGACTTGACCCGATCCGGGCAGTTCAAACTTGTTAATGCGACCGGCGCTGCACTTACCGCCGAGACACCGGTTTCACACGACGATTGGCGTGGCCGCGGTGCTGACTATATTGCCTACGGTTCAGTTTCCCAGGCTGCCGGTCAATACACCGTTACTTATCGCTTAACCGATACGGTTCGTAAAACCGAACTCGACGGTGTTGCTTTCGCCGGCTCCGAAAAAGAGCTTCGACGCATAGCGCACCAAATCGCCGACCGCATTTACGAAAAAATCACGGGCATTCGTGGGGTATTCTCAACCCGTCTGGCTTATGTTGTGAAGCGTGGCGATGTTTATGAGCTTCAGATTGCCGACGCCGACGGGCAAAACCCGCAAGTCATGTTACGTTCCAAGCATTCAATCATTTCTCCGGCATGGTCGCCCGACGGCAAAAAACTGGCTTACGTCAGTTTTGAGCTTGGCAAGCCCGTTGTGTACGTACAAACATTGGCTACAGGCCAGCGCGTACCGATTGCAAACTTTAAAGGCAATAACAGCGCTCCGGCATGGTCGCCCAACGGAGACAAAATGGCCGTAGCGTTGTCTCGCGATGGCATTTCCCAAATTTATGTCATTGACAATGACGGTTCGAATTTGCGTCGGGTGATGCGTTCACCACTTATCGATACCGAACCGCACTTCTCACCCGACGGCAACTCTATTGTATTTACAAGTGACCGCAGCGGCAGCCCACAAATCTACCAAGTTCCCGTAAACGGAGGGGAGGCGCGTAGAATAACTTTTAACGGAAGTTACAACATCTCACCGGCACTCTCGCCCGACAGTAACAATTTAGTGTACGTTACACGCAGAGACGGGGCATACCGTATTGCAATGCAGAACATGGCAACGGGATCCGAACAAATTCTTACTGATGGACCCGATGACCAGTCTCCCAGCTTTGCTCCTAACGGCATGCAAGTTTTGTACAGCGCTGTTCAAAATGGTCGCAGTGTTCTGGCGGTGGTTTCCACCGATGGTCGTGTTCGGCAAACACTCTCCACGCTTGAGGGCAAAGTACAAGAACCCACTTGGGGCCCGTTTACTAACTAATTTTTTCAGTGTGACTCTTCTCTTTAAAGGAACTTAAATGAGCTCGCGCATTACAAAAAGCCTCAGTATCGCTGCCCTGGCCGCCTCTTTGGCAGCTTGCAGCTCCGTCCCCCTGGATCAGACCGGATCAGGTTCTGGTACCGGAGGCGACGGCGCATCGACCGGCCAGATCATGGACCCCTTCAACCCGCAAAGCCCTTTGGCACAGCAAAAGTCGGTTTATTTCGAGTACGATAGCTACGTTGTACCGGATCAATACCGCAGCGTTGTTGAAATGCACTCATCCTACCTATCCAATAATGGTCAGCAAAAAGTGCGTATTGAAGGTCATGCCGATGCACGCGGGGGGTCAGAATACAACCTCGCGCTGGGTCAGCGACGCTCGGATGCTGTTGCAAGAATGATGCAGTTGCTGGGTGTTCGCGCCGAGCAAATTGAAACAATCAGTTTCGGGAAAGAGCGTCCTCGCGCAATGGGTAACACCGAAGCAGACTACGCGGAAAACCGTCGCGCAGACTTCAATTACCAGCGCTAGTAAGTAGCTTCAAGTAAAAAGCGCACGCCGTAGCGCGAAATCGCTACGGCGTTTTTTTCAAGAACAGGTAACGGCCATATGAATGTCCTAATCAAATCGCGCACCTTCCTGGCAACCGCTGCCGCAACCAGTTTGTTGTTTTTTTCCACCACCGCTTCTGCCTTTGCCGACGACGAGGCCCGCCGCGCCATTCTGGAGCTTCGCGAACAGATTCGGCAAATGACCGAGCGAAACCAGCAAGCCCGACTGCAGTTGGCCGACCGTATCGAAACTTTACAGCAGGAAGTCGCGAGTCTTCGTGGCCAAATCGAGCGAATGCGTTTTGAGCTCGATGTTAAAGATGGTAGAGGCTTGGGCTTGAATCAAGACACCCCTCAAGTCAGCAATCCTCAAGAGCAGGCCGCATTCGATCAAGCAATGAATTTTTTTCGCGCAGGCCAATATAAGGAAGCCGCTGAAAGCTTTGGTACATTCGCCAATAATTACCCCAACAGCCAATTGAATGCCGATGCGCGGTTTTACCGAGGCAGTAGCCTGTACGCATCAAAAAGTTTCGGCCCTGCGGTCACCGAGCTCCAAGCCATGGAGCAAAACCACCCCGAGCACGCCCGGGCCCCCGACGCATTGCTTATTGTTGCGGCTGCGCAAATCGAACAAAACAACTTGTCGGGTGCACGCGACACGCTGCAACGAATTACTGAAAAATACCCACAAAGTAATGCAGCGCAAACCGCACAGGAACGCTTGAAGCTCCTGCAATAATGTCTGTAAAGAAAACCTCCGGCGTTCTTGTCGCATACCGGAGGCAACAGCTTAGGAAGCTATGGCTACTCCTGTTTCTCGTCTTCCTGGTTGTCGCGACAATCCTTATCGATTTGGCGATCGGTCCTGCCGATATTGGAATTTCGGGTGTTGTCGAAACACTGTTATGGCCGGCGCAATCGAATAGTTTGGACGTCGCCGTTATCTGGCAGCTACGCGTTCCACAGTCGTTGATGGCGCTTACGGTTGGCGCCGCGCTGGGTATTGCAGGCGCGGAAATGCAAACAGTGCTCGACAACCCGCTAGCCAGCCCTTTTACACTAGGCGTCTCTTCGGCAGCGGCTTTAGGTGCTGCTCTCGCCTTGAGCTTTAATTTAACCATTCCCGGGTTACCTGCTGAAATCGGACTCGTAGGCAGTGCCATGGTTGTGGCTTTGGCATGTACCGCCTTGCTTGATCGCGTTGCATCGCGACAAGGTGCGAACGCAAATAATATTGTTTTATTCGGTATCGCATTGATATTCAGCTTCAATGCCTTGTTGGCTCTGATGCAATATCTGGTGAGTGCATCGTCGCTTCAACTATTAATATTCTGGATGATGGGCAGCCTTGCTCGCAGCAACATGGCCGGCGTTGCTGTGGTATCTGTTGTGCTGCTTGGCGTTCTATTCCTGGCCATGCGCCAAGCCTGGCAACTGACCGCTTTGCGCTACGGCGACGAAAGAGCTCGTACTCTGGGTGTTGACACCCACGCGTTAAGAAGGCGCAGCCTGTTCCGCGTTGGCATCCTGACAGCAGTTTCCGTATCACTCACCGGGGTGATCGGCTTCATTGGATTGGTCGCTCCTCATATCGCCCGTCGGCTGGTAGGGGAAGACCATCGCTGGTTTCTGCCTACCAGTGCTTTAACAGGTGCGCTTCTTCTAATAAGCGCCTCCGGCTTGTCAAAAATGTTGGTCACGGACACACTGTTACCTGTAGGAATCGTCACAACTTTTGTGGGCGTACCCGTTTTTGCCTGGATCGTCTTGCGCAAACAATCCTGAATACATTCATTTATGGCTTCCACCTTTAGGGCCGCTGGCATTACAACGCACTTGAACGATAAAACGGTTTTGTCGGAGCTTAACCTGCCCGATGTAGAAACCGGGCAATTGTGCGCCCTGATGGGTCCGAACGGCTGTGGAAAATCTACTTTGTTAAAAAGTTTGGCAGGTCTCGTTAAATGCAAAATCAAGACGCTAACCTACACCGACAGACTAGTACCGAAAAATGAAAAGCACTTACCTCAGCCTCTATTCGGATATTTGCCTCAATATCTGCCAGAAGGACCAAATCTCACGGTTATGGAGGCGCTTTTGGTAGCTCAGGCAAATTCCACTACGGCTTCGAAAAGCAGGCTATTTGAAGAAGCAGAATCAATACTTGAGGAACTAAGCATATTGCCGCTGGCCAACGCCCGCGCCGACCAGCTATCGGGCGGACAAAAACAGTTACTCGCGCTTGGCCAACTACTATGCCGAAAACCCCGTATCCTGCTGTTGGATGAACCCTTTGCTGCGTTGGATATGGCACATACCTATAAAGTAATGAGTTTGCTGAAAAACCTCACAGCAAGGCAACAGCTCATCACAATTTTTGTGACACACGACCTTAACTTCGCTTTACGCAACGCGAACGTTGTGCTGCTCATGAAGAATGGCGGCCTAAACAGTTACGGCACGCCTGAGTCAGTATTGAATTCAAGTCGCATAGCCGACGTTTTTGGTGTGCAAACCCGCCTGGAACATTGCAGCCATGGTCAACCTTTTATATTTATCGATGGCCCTGCCGTCAAACAGTTGTAAAAAAACTTCATGCCTACCCTAGCACCCAATTTTGCCGAACAAACCTGCCACATTAACAATGACACATACCATTACCTGAAAACAGGAGAAGACGAGCCGGAGGTTTTACTGATCCATGGTTCATTATGCGATTACCGCTATTGGCGCTGGCAATTACCTGCGTTCGCATCGTCGGTGTGCACCCTTTCCCCTAGTTTGCGCGGCTATTGGCCTGAAACGAGCTCCCACCCCAACCCTGACTTCTCAGTGCAGCAGCACGCACTTGACATGCGGGCACTGATCGAAACGCTCTCGCCAACCCACCCTATCCACATATTGGGACACTCTCGGGGGGCTCTGGTGGCAATGGAGTTGGCAGAACTGGCCCCGGAACGGGTGCGGTCATTAATATTGGCTGACCCCGGCTTTCATTCAAGCTCACTTCCTCCCAGCCATGGTTTTCAACTAGAAGCAGCCGACCGCCTTAAACAAGGAGATGTCGAGGGGGGGCTGGCGCTGTTTATTGACTCGGTAAGCGGGGAGAACACCTGGGCACGCACCACCGGATGGTTTAAGTCGATGGTACGCGAGAACGCCGACACGATAATATCGCAGGTTTTGGAAGCAGACAAAGAATACGACTTAAACCGCGTCTCGAAACTGAAATGCCCAACCTTACTACTAGGTGGCGCCGAGAGCCCTGCACGCTATAAACACATTCTGGATATTCTGGAGCTACTCCTGCCCGACGTGCGCCGCGCAACAATTCCACTGGCCACCCATGGCATGAACCTGGCCAACCCGAAAGCGTTCAATAAACAAGCTCTGGCGTTCTGGGAGGATGTATCAAACGCAGAGTCCGGTGCCTAATGCGACATGTGAGCGGCGGGTGATACGGTGGCAGCCGGCTTAACTTCACACTTTGCCGCCACTTTCTCGCCCGATTTCAGCACAAGTGACAGGCCGACCGTATCACCGACCTGAACCTGTCGATTCGGCTTTTCCAGCATAAGGTGGTACCCACCCGGCTTGAACTCCAGCTTTTGGTCTGCTTGCACAACCACCTCGGAGACCATCGCCATTCGACTCAAACCATTCTCTTGCTTGGTTTGGTGAACCATCACATCGTCAAAAGCGTCAGCGGCGGCACCCACCACCACAATATTGTCGGGACGATTATTCTGCAAGAGAAAATAACCGGCCGACGGTGCTGAAGCAGGCAATAACCGCAGCCAACAATTATTAACAGCCACGTTATCTGCCAGGGGCATATTATGAATCGTGCCGGACATTTTTTGGATTGCGGCATTATGGCCGTGCCCCTGTCCCATGTGATCGCCATGCGACGCAGCCCATACAGAAGCAACCAAAACACTTTGCAGCCCAATCGCCGCCGCCAATCTAACTACTTTCATTGCATTTTCCTCTAGTGTCTGTTGTGCGAAGTTTAACCGCTTTTCCTTCAGCTCCCTGCTCTGTGGAATTGGAAAAAGACCGAAAATCATCGCTTATTCTCGCCCTTATTGGACAACAGTCGGTCATACGATCACTAAAGTTATCCAAAAGCCAGCCGTTAAAAGGTTTCGGTATTGTCTAAAGTTCTCACCCGGAGACAACATGAAAGGGCTTCGCAACCTGAAAGTACGAACCAAACTGATTGGTGGCTTTCTGATTGTCGCCGCCATAGCCGCCGTTATCGGCGTCATTGGCATGCGATCGATGCAGCAAATCAACCAGTTAACACAAACGCTATACGATGAGGAGTTCATCGGTCTGCGCCATGCCAGCGAGGCTGACCGGCAATTGGTCGCCGCTGGGCGTGCGCTTAGAAGTACACTGCTAACAAGCACCGCCGACGACTATCGCAGCGAATACTTCTCCATCAACAACCACTTCATGTCGGCGCGTCTGGCTTTGGAAGACTTGGCTAAAACCGCCGTTTCGGAAGAAGGCAAAAAACGGGTTCGCGACGCCCAGGAAGCGCTGCAAGCCTATATGGAGGTCGCGCGCGATGTGGTGAGCGACGATCCTTCGGTTAGTCTGGGCCGGCTGGATACCATCGAACGGGTTTTCACGGAAATGCGCCCCATGGGAGACGAGGCTGAAAGTCTGATCAAGCGAATTGTGTTCGATCAGCAAGATGATGCCGAATCCGCCACCCGGGAAATCCAAAACATTTTCCAACAAACCTTGGTTTTTATGGTGGTTTTAACTGCTATCGGCGTTCTGATCGCCATTGCATTGGGGCTGCTGATTACACGGGGCTTTACCCGTCAACTGGGTGGCGAACCCACCGAAGTTGCCCGCATAGCGGGCTCAATCGCCAAAGGCAACTTAAACAACACGATTAAAGTTCCCAAGCGCGCCCAGGGCAGCATTATGCATGCCATGCACCTTATGCAAGAGTCGTTGCGCAAGGTCGTGGGTGCGGTTCGCATCAGTAGCGATCACATCGCCACCGGCACCACTCAAATTGCCGCAGGCAACGCAGACTTATCACAACGCACTGAAGAACAAGCTGCCAACCTTACGGAAACGGCAGCCGCCATGGAAGAACTGGCCAACACAGTTAAAAGCAACGCCGAAGTAGCCCAGCAAGCCGCACACATGGCTACCTCGGCCAGCAAATCGGCCACAGAGGGTGGCGACGTGGTGCAGAACGTGGTGACCACCATGCAGGATATCAACACGTCGTCGCGACAAATCGTTGATATTATTTCAGTCATCGACAGCATCGCTTTCCAAACCAATATTCTGGCGTTGAATGCTGCCGTTGAAGCTGCGCGCGCGGGCGAGCAAGGACGCGGGTTTGCCGTTGTAGCCAGCGAGGTTCGCGGCCTCGCACAAAAAAGTGCTTCGGCGGCAAAAGATATCAAGAACCTCATCGACAATAGCGTGAAAAAAGTCGATGCGGGCAGCCAGTTGGTCGATGAGGCCGGCACGGCAATGCAAGACATCGTTAATCAAGTCAAACGTGTCACCGACCTGATCAATGAAATCAGCGCTGCCACAACCGAGCAAACCTCAGGCATTAACCAAATTAACGATGCCATTCTCCAGCTTAGCGACGTGACCCAGCAGAACGCAGCACTGGTGCAGGAATCCGCCGCAGCGTCAGACAGCCTCAAGGCTCAAGCCAACCGGCTTGTTGAAGTGGTCAACCTGTTTGACGTTGGACAAGAGTACATCGATGTCCAGGCACGTGAAATTGCGCGTGAAACGGCCGAAGACACGCACCAAACAACCTCTTCCGCAGCCGCGCTACCGTCGGGGCGCAAACAGAAATCGTCATCCCACGAGTTACCGCATGACGAAAAAAAACAACGAGAGACGATTCACAACCATAACCAATCCAAACCGCAGAACGGTGCAACACCGAAAAACGAAGAAAACGACACGCGACAACACAGCAATCGCGAATTGCGCCGTCCGGATCTTAGCCAAGCTAACGGTTCCCAAAAACGTAAACCTGAAACATCCAAGGAAGACGATTGGGAAGAATTTTAATTTCCCGGAATCAATGCAGAACCATTACCTGATCCCTAACCTGTTAAGAGATGACAAAAGCTGGACATAGTCCAGCTTTTGTTTTTGGCCGTAACACTAATGCGACGTGCTCACGCTGCACCACATGACGTGAAATAGCAAAAACCTATTAAACGGATTTAAACAATCAAATTGTTTAAATAAATGAGAATGACTATCATTTACCTATTAAATCTAGGGGAAACGTCATGTTCATTATTGAAAAAACCAGCCAGGTCTTTTTGCACATGGGTGTCGCCTTTGCCGTTACGTATGCCATGACAGGTTCGATCATGACAGGAGGATTGGCAGCCTTGGTTGAACCAATATGCAATGTCGCGTTACTACCTCTTCACGAAAAGGTGTGGCGCAAGATTAAAACCCGGCGGCTGCGCTCCGCCCACCGCGGAACCTGTGCAGTTGTACAACCATGATGAGTGTTAACATTCGCAATTATCCAGACTCAATCCTGACATCGTCCGAACGACATTATGGCGTCCTTTGAAATCGATACCATTGTTCAATCATTAAGTGAAATCCGCAAGGAATGGCGCGCGTCCCAAAAGCGGTCTCGCGAACCCGGCGGCCGTGAGTTTCCATCACGAGACGCGCTCGCTGAGGTCATGGATGCACTTAAAGGCGCCCTTTTTCCAATGCGTTTGGGGCCAACCGACCTACGTCATGAGAGTGAAGACTTTTACGTCGGTCATACATTAGACACCGCGTTGCACACCTTGCTTGCCCAAGCGCGCCTGGAAATTCGCTATCAACATCGTCACCAAGCCATCACTGAAACAGAAGTTGAGCAACGTGCAGTTGAGACCATAACCGGCCTGGCCAATAGTTTGCCCCATATACGCAGCATGCTCGACAGCGATGTTCTGGCAGCCTACCGGGGCGACCCGGCAGCACAAACTGTCGACGAAGTATTACTGTGCTATCCGGGTGTACTGGCCATGATTTACCATCGCATAGCCCACGAACTCTATACCCGCGACCTCCCTTTATTGGCTCGCATTGCAGCTGAAATGGCTCATTCGCAAACGGGTATTGATATTCACCCCGGCGCCACAATCGGGCCGAGCTTCTTCATCGACCACGGCACCGGAGTTGTCATCGGAGAAACTGCTGTCATAGGGGAACGCGTCCGAATCTACCAGGCCGTGACACTTGGTGCGAAAAGCTTCCCCACAGATAACGAAGGAAGTTTGCAAAAAGGGCTACCCCGTCACCCGATTGTAGAAGACGATGTCGTTATTTATGCCGGTGCAACTATTCTGGGTCGGGTAACACTTGGCAAAGGCTGTGTCATTGGCGGTAATGTCTGGCTAACAGAAGACGTACCTGCCGGCTGTGTTGTTACACAAGCCCGCTCGCAAGATACTCCCCGAACCAATTGCACATCCAGCTCGGGGATTTAAACTTCGACTAACTCGCTAAAGAGCCACTCAAAAAGCGGCACTAAGTGAAAAAACGGCTGCGGCTCGCCCCATGTTACGTCCATCACGATTGGTATAAACCTGGCGTTCGGCATTGGTGTCCACATAAGCAAGTGAAGCCGTTATACCGTTATCCCATGTTTTGCTTAAACCCAACGACCAATCTGTGTAGGAGCCATCGGTTACGTTGCGAACGCGCTGATAGCCCACATGGGCGTCCAACATCAGGCCCCAAACACCTGTATCAAATTGGCCCGACAAATCATAGTATTGACTATTTTTACTATCGGCCCATCCGAATAAATTGGTTAACGCATGTGAATAAGTAAAGGATACCGGACCATAGCCAATACCGAGGTAGAGCTCTGTCGTATTAGGGCTGGTGAAGCCATCGGGATAATCGCCAGGATAATAATATTGCAATACCCCCGTGTCGATCGTCCAATCCCCGTAAAGTGGTGCGCTATAGCCGGCATAAAAGTCCATTTCAACCGGCGCTGAAACATTCGGATCCGCATCGCCGAGCCAACTAATGCTGGAGTTCCAGTTACCAACATAAAAACCGCTGCTATGGCTGATATCGAATCCGCCTTGAATTGCCGGCTTATTGTTCGACTGCATCAAGCCGCGAAAACGATATTGGCTTGTTGCGGTCATGTTGGCGCTAATTTCGAATTCAGACATCGTCGTTTCAGACGACGCCGTTTGTGCTGCAACAGGCTGGGCAAGTGCAATCAGCGCAGCGAATGCAAGCGCCTTCTTTTTTAGTACGGCCATGAGTCACTCCTTCAAAAGAAAAGACAGGTAATAAAACTGTCTTTTCAACTAAAGCAATTTTCATGCCAATTACCATGAAGGGTCGACGCCTCAAGCTTTCGCCTGTCGAAATGTAAGATTGAAACGTTGGCTTCCACACAGGCGGTGTTCACCTTTTACTGGTGCAGCGACACCGTGAAAGCGCAAACGATCCTGGCCGCCCCAAACAACGACATCGCCATGCACCAATAAAACCTTTCGCACCGAATCGGTGCGTTGCAAACCACCAAACAGGAACTGGGTCGTGAGCCCTAACGAAACAGACACAATCGGCGCACCCAAATCGGCCTCGTCTTTGTCCTGGTGCAAAGCCATACGGGCTCCAGGCCCATAACAATTAATTAAGCACGCATCCGGCTCGAAGCGCGCGTAACCGGCCTGTTCGGCCGCTGTCTGCGCAATCTGTCGGAACAAGAGCGGCATCGCGGGCCATGCAACGCCTGTTAAAGGATCACGATCCGCATAACGGTAGCCCGCTTTGTCGGTAACCCAGCCCCATTGGCCGCAGTTTGTCTGTTTAGCCGACATCACTCTTCCACCTGGGGTTTTCATGCGACGCAATGGGGATCGCGCCAGAACCTCCTGTATCGCGCGCCATAGTGCAGCATCTTGAGCCAACGCAAAACCACGTAAAACCATAGCATCGTTGCTGAGCCTTTCATTTGGCCCAGCGGAAAAGGCGACATCATCGAACAAAAAACCCGTCATCGTCAGGCAACGTCCGATTTGCGCCAAACCGTGGCCAACCAGGGTTGTTGGTCTCGCGGCAACCCTGGCGGCCGAAAATAATGCTCAAGTTCAATAAAGCCCGCCTGAGTTAACAAGGCATGCCATGACTCGTAGTCGTGATAAACGGCATAACGCTCACCGTTCCAACCTTCCTGATTCTCTCCACGGGGATTTGAGCAGAACAACACCCCGCCTGGCTTCAGTGTGCCCCTAAGATGCTTTAACACTTGCCCGAGATGCACCAAGGGAACATGAAACAAGGAAGCATTGGCAAACACACCGTCGAAATACGCTTCCGGCAACGACAATGCCAGAAAATCCTGTTGCCATACCTCGCAACCGCTATTGGCGCGCGCCATTTCCACAAAAGCCGGTGCACCATCCAGGCCAACCGGTTCATGACCCAAACGCCGAAACCTGACGAGATCGCGCCCTGGACCGCAACCAAAATCAAGGATGCGACAAGGCGCGGTGACCGGGATATGCCTTAATAAAGCATCAATGTTTTGACTGACGTCATGATCCTGGGTGCCTTCCTGGAAGCGAGAGGCATGGCGCTGGTAATGCCCCAAAGTAACTTGAGACACCACTTTGGGGTCGACGGGAACAGACATAATTCCGATATCCACTCATTAACTCAACCCCAAAGTATACGAACTTCAACGGATCTAGCGTAGATGATCGAGCAAACCGGGGCCAAAGACCTCCTGATGAATCCGACTGGCTGGTACCCCTTTTGCAACCAACGCCTTCCACTGAGCCTGCATAAAGGGCATCGGCCCGCACATATAAACGGATGCTTCATTCAAATCCCACTCAGGCAATGCAGACACCTCCATTCGACCGCTCTGAACCGTCACGGCATGATTACTCCAGCTATTGCCCGAATGATCTCCGTCTACATCTTCATAAAATACGGTACATACAAGATTCGGCATCAATTCAATGGCATGTGCCAACTCATCCCTATGTGCATGGAACGCGGGACTGCGCGCCGCGTGGCCAAAAATAACGCGGCGGCCAGGATGGCGTTGAGCAATATCGTTCAGGGCACTTATCATCGGCGTCACCCCTACCCCCGCCGATAGTAATACGATAGGCTCCGTTGTATTCGTATCAGGCGTAAAATCGCCGAACGGCGGACTGATGCGCAATGTGTCGCCGGCCTTCACCGTATCGTGCAACCAATTGGAAACGCGACCAGCAGGTGTTTCTTTTCCCGCGGCCTCGCGCTTAACCGAAATCCTGAAATGCGTCTTTCCTGGTGCGTCCGACAAACTATATTGACGTAACTGACGCATACCGCCGGGCAACAAGGCCTCAACGGAAATGTATTGACCCGGCATAAAAGACGGCAGTGGCGCGCCGGCTTCAGGCGTTAACAAAAAGGAACGCACATTAAGGCTCTGATCCTGAACCTCTTGCACTGTCATATTCAATAATTGTCCCGGTTCGGTTTCTGCGGCGGCGTATAGCTTGCGCTCCTCTTCAATAAAAGCATTCGCTAACAAACCATAAGCCTCTTCCCAGGCCGACAGCAGATCCGGCGTGGCCGCCTCACCTAACGTTTCCTGGATGGCACCCAAAAGATGACGACCGACAATGGGATAGTGCTCGGCACGAATTCCAACTGAAGCATGTTTATGAACGATCCGGCTGACAACCGGCGTCAGCGCCTCGGGTTGATCGATATTATCGGCGTAGGCAAACACCGCCGCCGCCAGAGACTGTTGCTGAGCACCGCTGGCCTGATTTCCCATATTGAAAATACGAGTAAGTTCCGGATGCTCGGAAAACATATTTTTATAGAAAGTCTTTGTAATGGTGACACCTTGTTCGCGCAGAACAGGCACACTAGCTTGAATATACGGACGTGCAGCTTCCGATAACATGTAACAACTCCATTTAATATATTTAATATCGATCTTTTAGGCTAAAAAAGACCGCCTTTATGACGGATTGCTCAGCATGCTGCCAAACAATAAGATGTATTTTATATATTTCTTAAATTGATGTCGAATCGGCACTAAGGTCGGCCCAATAAGAAATCGATACAATAGCGTCCGTTGCATCCTTAGCAGGAACGTCCTCATGACCACGCTCGGTACCCCTTTATCCGCCACTGCCACCAAAGTCATGCTGCTCGGTTCGGGCGAGCTTGGCAAAGAAGTCATCATTGCCCTGCAACGCCTGGGGGTTGAAACCATTGCAGTTGATCGTTACCCACATGCGCCGGGACATCAGGTCGCACACCATGCAAGAACATTGGTGATGAGTGACCCTGAACAGTTGCAGGCACTCATCGAATCAGAGCAGCCGGACGTGGTTATGCCTGAAATCGAGGCGATTGCTACGACCGCCCTGGAAAAACTGGAGGCTGAAGGTAAGGTCAGAGTGGTACCCACCGCCCGTGCAACCCGTCTGACCATGGATCGCGAGGGTATCCGACGCCTGGCTGCCGAAACACTTCAACTTCCAACCAGTCCGTATCAATTCTGTGACTCATTGACGGAATTAAAACAAGCGGTAACCGAGCATATCGGCTATCCGTGTATCGTCAAACCGGTTATGAGCAGCTCAGGCAAAGGCCAGAGCAGAATCGATCATGTCGACGACATTGAAAAAGCCTGGAACTATGCGATGTCGGGCAGCCGGGTGAATAAAAATCGCGTGATTGTTGAGGGTTTTGTTGAGTTCGATTATGAAATTACGCTGCTGACCGTGCGCGCCTTGAATGACACAGGCGCAGTCAAAACCTATTTCTGCGAACCAATAGGCCATTTGCAGGAACAAGGTGATTACATTGAGAGCTGGCAACCGCAACCTATGAGCGCCACGGCCAAACAACGGGCTCAAGAAGTGAGTCATGCAATTACCGAGAACCTGGGTGGTTTGGGCTTATTTGGGGTGGAACTTTTCGTTAAAGGTGACAACGTCTGGTTCAGCGAGGTCAGCCCACGCCCCCATGACACCGGCTTGGTGACGCTTGTCACGCAATGGCAAAATGAATTTGAATTACACGCGCGCGCGATTCTTGGTCTTCCAGTGGACACCAAACTGCGCAGCCCGGGTGCCAGCGCCGTGATTTACGGCGGCGTGGACGCGCAAGGAATTGTTTTCAACGACGTCGACAAAGCGCTGCAAGTCCCTCAAACAGAATTGCGCCTGTTCGGCAAACCGGAAAGCTTTCGTCGGCGTCGTATGGGCGTTGCCGTGGCCTATCACGACCACCTGGATCAAGCCCGCGAAAACGCCCGCAAAGCCGCCAACCGCGTCAAGCCCGGTACAGCAAAATAAACGCCTTTCCCTATTATTTTCCGGGTCATTGGCCAGGCAAAACCACGCTCGCTACAATAACGCGTTTTGCAACAAGGGATTTACATAATGGAAGAAGATATTCTTGCCGACGTTTCCAAACAAATATCTGCCTGGACCGGCAGTGGAGAAATGGTCGCCCTGACCATTCAGGTTTTCCTGGTCGTCTTGGCGGTCGTCGTCGCGAACTTTTTCCTGCGTCGCGTCTTGAACAAACTTGAGTCGCGCAGCAAAAAAACCAAAACCTATTGGGACAATGCGCTGATTGAAGCCGCGCGCAAACCCGTAACCATTGTTGCCTGGATCATCGGCCTCTCTTTTGCCATTGAAATTCTTCAGGTTGAAACTGAAGTCACTCTGCTCGATTTTATCGACCCTGTTCGAATTATCGGGGTCGTGGGTTGCATTACCTGGTTTGTTGTCCGTTTCATCAACAATGTTGAAAAAGGTATTATTGCCCAGAAACAGGCCAAGAATGAACCCATCGACGTCACAACCGTCGACGCCATTGGCAAGCTGCTACGTATTTCCGTCCTGATCACAGCCGTTCTCGTCGCCATGCAAAGCCTGGGCTTTTCCATTTCCGGCTTATTGGCGTTTGGCGGCATCGGCGGGCTGGCGGTTAGTTTTGCAGCTAAGGATTTGCTGGCCAACTTTTTCGGTGGCCTGATGATCTACCTCGACCGGCCTTTCGCTGTGGGCGATTGGGTACGCTCAAACGATCGTGAAATAGAAGGGACAGTAGAAGAAATTGGTTGGCGGCTGACGCGTATTCGCACCTTCGACAAACGACCACTTTACGTCCCCAACGGAATCTTTACCCAAATCGCTGTGGAAAACCCTTCACGCATGACGAATCGCCGTATCAGCGAAACAATTGGCGTGCGTTATGACGACTTCGCACACGTTGGCGCGATTGTTAATGACATCAAGGAGATGTTGCGCAACCATCCGGAAATCGACCAGGATCAAACGCTGATTGTGAACTTCCTGCAGTACGGCCCGTCGTCACTGGACCTGATGATCTATACATTTACCAAAACAACGGTATGGGTCACCTATCATGAAGTCAAGCAAGATGTCCTGCTGAAAATTGGTGAAATTATCGAGACGTACAACGCGGAAATTGCCTTTCCCACCCAAACACTGCATTTGGTTAAAGATGGACAAGGTCAGAGCCATGTTGAACCGGTGAATGCTTAAAACGTTAACCCAAACGTTTTAAGCATCCCGCTTTAAAAGCCGTGCCATTATCTGCTTGTAATATACTGCGTGTACTGACAAAAATACTATATGCACGGACAATAAAAACGGGGGGACACCGTGTCGGACGACGGCTGCGCTAAACAATCCAAGGGCTCAGGTATGGCCGGCTATTTGCCGGATCGCCATACCTTTAGCAACAGCATTACAGCCTACCTGTTCTGTACTACCGGGCCACTGGCCATTCTGGTTGCAGCGGGACAGGCCGGCGGCTTGTCGGAAAGCGACATGTCGTCGTGGATTTTTGGTGGCTATGGCATTGCCGGCCTTATTACACTTTGGATTTGCTGGCGCTACCGCCAACCTCTGGTAATTGCGTGGACCATCCCCGGTGCGTTATTACTGCCCCCCGCCCTGAGCCACTTAAGCTTTGCCGAGGTAATCGGCGCCTATTGGGTCACGGGAATTGTCATCGCGATTCTGGGCTGGAGCGGCCTGATCGGGCGCGTTATGCGTGCCATCCCCATGCCTATTGTGATGGGAATGGTTGCGGGGGTCTTTCTTCCTCTGGGAATTCAGGTAATTACCGCCTTTACGGACAATGCGTTCCTGGCGGGAGCGACGCTATTTATCTTTCTTTTATTCACACTGGTTCCAGCACTAGGCCGGTACATTCCTCCGGTGCTGGCCGCCATTATTGCCGGCGGCATAACCGCATGGGCTATTGGCGCGATGACGCCAATACCTGAAACCACTCAAATTTTCGCACGACCGACACTGTACATTCCTTCATTCTCGATTCAAGCCATGTTGGAGCTGGTCATTCCGTTAATGGTAACCGTGCTGGGTATTCAAAACGCTCAGGGCATTGCCATTTTGAAAAACGCAGGTTACGAAGCACCTGTAAAAACCATTACGACAACAACCGGCTGGGGCTCAATTCTTCTGGCACTAACCGGATCCGTTCCGGCCTGCTTAACCGGTCCGGTTAACGGGATTATTGTGTCGGGCGGCGACCCAAAAAAACACTGGATTGGCGCCATGATTGTAGGTTTGCTGATGATCGTGTTTGCGCTGTTCGCCCCGCTGGCCACGGCATTCGCACTGGCACTGCCGCTTTCCTTAATCGGGCTGATCGGCGGCCTGGCAATGATGCGCGTATTGCAAACCACTTTCCAAACCGCTTTTCGAGGCGAGTGTCCATTAGGCGCTCTGGTTTCATTCGTGGTTTCAGTAGCGGGCGTACCGATATTCAATATTGGGGCCCCTTTCTGGGGTCTGGTTTTTGCCGTCATTGCGTCGTGGTTACTTGAACGCGATAGTTTGCGACGCTTAATGAACCCAAACAATAGCTAAGCAAGCAAAACCATGATTCAGGGGTTTACCGTAACGGAACGATGACGCACAACCGGCCCTTCTTTAATAGGCAGGTTCACCAGCGCGGCAAAAACCGCCAACGCCATGTCGGCGTACCACATCCACATAAAATCGCCGAAATGCGTGATTGCCAACCCACCCAGCCAGGCGCCCAAAAAACCGCCCAGTTGATGTGAAAACAGCGTTAACCCGAAAAGCGTAGCCAAGTAGCGCGTACCAAACAACTTACCCACGACGGCCGCGGTTGGTGGTACGGTTGCCAGCCAGGTGAAACCCAGACCGGCGGCAAAAATATAGAATACCCACTCAGTTCGGGGCATCATCAAATACCACGCAATTAAAAGCGCACGTGACCCATACATAGCAGCCAATATGTACTTGCTGCGATATTTGGAAATACAGTTACCGGCATAAATACTGCCGACAATATTCGCAAGACCAATAATGGCTAACGACCAACTGGCAACAGAAGGCGGCAGTCCACATAAGTCGACCTCGCCAGGCAGATGTGTAACCAAAAACGCAATATGGAACCCGCAGGTAAAAAAGCCCAGATGCAATAACCAATAACTACGATCGCGCGAAGCCGTTCGCACCGCCTCGCCCAAACGCTGCTCACCCATAGCGGGTGGCGCCGGAGCGGTACCCCCTTTCCCGACAAGGCGACCAATTAAGGGCAGGGTTGCCAGCGCCACTATCGCCATCGCCCATAACGCGCCCATCCAACCAACGGCCTGTATCAGCTTTTGTACCACAGGCGCGAATACAAACTGGCCAAACGAACCGCCCGCATTAATAACACCTGAAGCCGTTCCGCGAGACTCCGCCGGCAGTCGCGCCGTGGCCGCCCCGATCAAAACCGAAAAACTTCCAATACCTGAACCAATGGAAGCAAGCAGGCCCAGTGCAATAGTCAGACCGAAGCCCTCGTTCATGAAGGGGGCTACGGCGCACCCTAAAGCGAGAAGCAATAAACCGACGACCAACACGCGCTGCGACCCATAGCGGTCTGCGACTGCCCCGGCAACGGGTTGAATCGCACCCCAGGTGAACTGACCAATAGCCATTGCAAGGCTAATGGTGGCAATACTCATTCCGGTAGATGCATTAATTGGGCTGACAAACAACCCGAAAGTTTGCCTGATACCCATGGTGACCATGAGTATGCCGGCAGCAGCCAATGTAACGGCCATGACACCTGGGTAGCGCAAGGAATAAAACATGTGTGTCTCTTTAACAATATTTCACGGATGTGGCCGCAACCGCGACAGCATCAACAACTGTTCCGCCAACAGACGCGACTGAATCAAACTCGAGCCCGTTACGTTAGAGCTGGATTATCCCCCGTGAAGAGACACTAAATCAAATAAAAAACGGTGCGGCCCCGCAAAGGGATCGCACCGCGTAAGACAAACAAACGAAAGACAAGAGAATAAAGTTACTGTGCCACGCCCTGAATTCGCTGAGCCAGCGCCGGGTCTTGCTGGGCGGCCTGATTGATCATAAGAAACTGATCCACACTGATGCCTTCTTTTTCAACTGCGGAAATCATTTTCTGATCAGCCTCTTCCAACACCTTCTGTTGTTCGGTGGGATCTTCAGCTTGCTGTAATTTAGGCGCATAATCTTGCGAAATGACCGCAACTTTCTGCGACGCTGCCACAAACTTTTGTAAATCTGAATCAGAAAACTGCGAGGAATCCACTGCCTGAGGCTGTGTCGTAACCGACCCTTGAGGCGCGCCAGATTGTTGAGCTCCCACCATAAATGGGGCTGACGCCAAGCCCATTGCCAGAACAGCGGCGGAAACGGTACGTTTAAACATGCTAGGCATAGAATCTCCTTAAGACTTAATATTGAAGTTCTACCCTAACAACCCTGAACGAGACCTTAAAGACTTCAGCGTTTGTTATGGTTATTAAAAATAACGAGATGTTTCTTGAAAACCTAAAATCAGAATGCCCGTATTCTTCTGATACATCTTTACTGACTTTTCCTAACTAGACACCATGGATAAATTACGGATCGACAAATGGTTATGGGCGGCACGCTTTTACAAGACCCGTAGCCTGGCCGTGCAAGAAATCAACAAAGGCCGGATTGTCGTCAACGGGCAAACAGCCAAGCCGGCACGCGAAGTAGCGCCGGGTGATACCGTCGTAGTCCGGAAAGAAGACCCCGCCATCATCATTACTGTAAAGGGCATCAGCAATATTCGTGGGCCGGCGCCCAAAGCGCAGGAACTCTACGAAGAAACAGCAGAAAGCATCGCTGCGCGGGAAAAAGCAGCAGAAATGCGGCGGCTTGCGCCGGAGCCCTCTATTGATTTGCGCATGGGGCGACCTACCAAACGCGACCGCCGTGATTTGTCACGCTTCAGGGGGAAATAAGCCCTTTCGCGCACAGGCATTCACCAATTTGATCCAGTGCCTGCGGATTGGCCAACGCATCGCGATTGTCGCTGCGAGCCGACCCATTCACCAGGCGCGCCACCGCCAACTCCACTTTCTTGCCGCTGCGGGTGTAGGGAATATCGGGCACGGCCAGAATATGACGCGGCACATGTCGTGGGCTGGCCCCTTCACGAATACGGGTGCGTAACTCCTTTATCAAGGCATCATTTAAGTCATGGCCTGGGGCGGGAACAATCAGTAGCACCACTTCCACATCACCATCCACCTGACGCCCCACCACCAAGCTGTCTTTTACAGCATCCACCGTTTCAACCTGACGGTAGATTTCTGCGGTGCCAATGCGCACCCCGCCGGGGTTCAACGTGGCGTCGGAACGACCATAAATGATGGCGCCGCCCGTATCAGTGAATTCGATAAAATCACCATGCGCCCAGACACCTGGGTAAGTATCAAAGTACGCATCGCGATATCGGCTGCCCTCGGGGTCGTTCCAGAACGCCACCGGCATCGACGGCAAGGGCTGCCTGCACACCAGCTCACCCCGCCCGGCCTGCACCTCATGACCCTGGTCATCAAATGCCGTCACATCGGCCCCCAACATCTTGCCCTGAATCTCGCCCCGGCGTACCGACAAGGTGGGCACACACCCGACAAAGCAGCCGCAAATGTCGGTGCCACCCGCAATGGAGCCTAATAATGCCTGCGGTACCCCGTCGGCATAAAACCAGTCATAATCTTCAGGCAACAACGGGGAGCCCGTAGAGAACACCACCCGCAGCTTTTGCAGGGTATGGGTTTGCGTAGGCGTTAAATTGGCTTTGCGACACCCGGCAATAAAACGAGCACTGGTCCCAAAGTGGGTCACGCCCTCGTTCGCGGCCAGTTCCCACAGATAACTTAAATTCGGATACCCCGGAGACCCATCAACCGTCACCAGGCGCGCGCCCGTGAGCAGGCCCGACGCCTGCCAATTCCACATCATCCAGCCGCAAGTGGTGAAATACATCAGGCTATCGCCCGGCCCGATGTCTCCATGCAGCATGAGCTCTTTGGCATGGTTCAACAAGATGCCGCCCGTGCCATGCACAATGCACTTGGGCTTACCGGTGGTACCGGAAGAAAACAGAATGTAGACCGGATGATCAAACGGCACGGGTGTATAACTGGGCGCCTGGCCTGCCCCCGCCTGCAAAGCTGCCTCCCAGGACACCACGCCGGGACCTTGCGGCATGGCCTGCCCGGGTACCTGTTCAATGGCCACCACCCCTTTTAGGGTTGGCAAACCCTGGCGGATCGCCTGAAAATCCTCAGTGCGGCTAAACACCTTGCCACCGTACCCATACCCGTTCACGATCACCAGCATGGCCGGCTCAATTTGCGAGAACCGATCCAAAATAGCACCCACACCGAAATCGGGTGAGGCCGAACTGAAAATCGCGCCCATACTGCTCGTGGCCAGCATGGCCACGAGCGCTTCATAGCCATTGGTCACAATAGCGGCAACCCGATCGCCTTTAACAACGCCCTGGCTTTTAAAATAGGCTTCCAGGGCACCTGCATCTGCCTTTAACTGCGCATACGTGCGACGCAATACCGGACGGGTTTCGCAATACGCCACGACCGCTTCATTGTTGGCCTGCTCGCCTTCGGCCAACCTGAGCAGGTTCTGGGCGAAGTTCAAAGTCATGCCGGGAAACCATTGCGCGCCGGGCATGGCGTTGTTGCCCAGTTCCGCAGAGGCCGGCTCAACAGACGTTAAACCGCAGAAATCCCATACGGCACGCCAAAAAGCGTGGGGTTCGGATACCGACCAATGATGTAAATCGGTGTAATGGGTAAACGCTGGAGTTTGTTTCTGGGTGTCGTGTCGGGTTTGCGAAACAAACTGCATAAAACGAGACAATTGACATGTTTGCACTTGCTGAGTGCTCGGCTGCCATACAACTGGATTCGACATTAACGTTCACCTTACCGATTCGAATTTCTGAGAAATACTTATTTAAAAACTAGTCATGCTGATGCCTTCCACGCTTCATACCCCGCAACAAACTTAGGCGACATTGCTCTTAAACGCTCGTGGTCGATTCGCCCCGAACGGCTGATGTAGTTCATCGCAAACTCCCACGCAGGCAGCTGCATATGGGTAGGGAAGTTGTCGTACCACGTTGCGCTGCGCGTGGCTGCGCCGGCCAGCTTATCAACAATGGGGCGACGTTGCGTTTCGTATGCCGCCAACGCATCAGCCACATTATCGGGGTGCTCACACAAGGCCTGCGATAGCGCCTGTACATCTTCCAGCGCCAAACGTGTACCCGAACCAATGGAAAAGTGCGCTGTTCTTAATGCATCGCCCACCAGTACCCGATGGCCTACTGTCCAATTCTTATTGCTGACAACAGGAAAGCGACGCCACAACGATTTGTTCGTAATTAATTTTGCTCCGGCCAGCGTATCAGCAAAGACATTTTCGCAATACTCACGTGATTGCTCTTCCGACATGTCTTCAAGACCCGCCTTCTGGAATGTTTGTGCATCCACTTCCACCAGGAAAGTGCTCATGTCGGGCGTGTACCGGTAGTGGTGCGCGTTGAAAAAACCGCCATCATGTTGTTTGAACGTTTGCGTAAGCGCATCAAAAGGCCGGGTGGCGCCAAACCAAGCGAAACGGTTTTCAAGCAGTTTGATCTCGGTGCCGAATTCGGCTTCATGGGTTTTACGAACCAACGAGTTGACGCCGTCTGCGCCAATGACCAGATCCGCATCATCGAGCTGGGCAAGGTCTTTAACCACATGGCTGTTAATCAGTTTGGCCCCCACCGAAAGCGCCTGCTCGCGAAGGATATTTAACAGCGTTAGCCTGGCAATACCCGTAAACCCAATACCGTCGATTCGGATACGCTCGCCGTGGATATTGATTTCTATGTCGCTCCAACTTTCCAGGCCGGCGGTAATCAAATCAAGCGTTTCCGAGTCGCCGGCTCGTAAAAATTCGAGCGCTTTGTCGGAAAACACTACCCCAAAGCCAAAGGTCGTGTGCGCATCGTTTTGCTCGAACACCTGAACTTCAGAGTTGGGCAGGTCACGACGAATTCGGTAAGCAGCATACAAACCAGCAGGGCCACCGCCCAAAATATTTACTTTCATTCTTGCCTTTAATTCAAAGCGTTGCGTTCATTAACTTGTGCCATCACAGGCATGTGACGAGCCATTGTAATGGTTACCGGCAAGCCCCATAACCAAATTAAAAGGCGCTACGCCTATAAACGTAACGCCTTTTTGAATAGAGTGTGATTTTATGAAAGGCCGGCAAAGACCTTAAAAATTATTCTAATAAGACCATGACAGGCCATGGATCGTAACTGAACCAGATCAATAAAAGAATAACGCTCACCAGAAAAGGAATGAGCGCCTTGGCAATTTTCATTGGACTAATGCCTGTCATGGCGGACGCAACAAACAAACCTGTACCCACCGGTGGCGTTAACAGCCCTAATACCAGGTTCAAACACACAACCACGCCAAAATGAACCGGGCTAATCCCAAACTGGTCAACCGCTATCGGCAACAAAATAGGCACAACAAGAATTAACGCGGCAATGCCCTCAATAAGCATACCCACAATGAGCAGTTGAGCCATCACCAGCAGCATAAAAACAAATGGGCTTGAGGTACTGGCGCCAATCCATTCGGCAACCATTTGAGGGATTTTTTCAAACGTGATGGTCCAGCCAAAAACACCCGCCGACGCAACAAGGAAAACAACCAAAGCCGAGTTTAAAGCGGTGCGTTTCAACAAATCAGGCATAACGCCCAATTTCAGGTCGCCATAACAATACTTCCCCGCAAGCAAAGCCGCCAATGAAGCCAAACCGGCCGACTCTGTAGGCGTAGCTAAGCCAGACAAAATGCCACCAATAATAATAATGGGCACACCCAGTGCGGGAACAACCTGAATAACAGACTGCACAGCCTCTTTCGCAGTGGGCCAGCAACCTTTCGGGTACGTATGTATAAACCCGAAACCCGCCACGATCAGGAAAAATGCCAACCCCATCAATATCCCGGGAATGATCCCGCCGATAAACATGTCACCAATGGATATCTGTGCCAGCACCCCATAAATAACGAATAGCATTGACGGCGGAATAATGGGGCCCATTAGGCCGGCCGCTGCCGTAATGGCGGTTGAAAATGTTTTGTCGTACCCCTCGCGCTCCATTTCCGGCACGATGGCCCGAGACATGATGGCGATCTGCGCATTGGCCGAACCCATAATGGAGGCCATCATCATGTTTGCCAACAAATTAATGTACGCCAGGCCACCGCGAAAGCCACCGAAAAATACCCGAGCAAAATTGATGAGACGGCGAGTCAGCCCACCCTCGTTCATTAACTCGCCGGCCAGAATAAATAACGGAATAGCAAGTAAGCCATATGATTCAACCGAACCAAACAACTGCTGCGCGTACGACTCAAACAAGACCGTGTTGCCTGAGTACCAAATATAAAACACCGCGGTTAAACAAAGACAAATGCCTATGGGAACCTGCAAAAGTAATAAGAGGGCAAACACGAAAAACGTCATAATGCCTGCCCCTCGGATTCATCCATATAGTGGCCACGCGGGTCGTTCATTAAATTAACCAAGGTATGAAAGCAAAGCGACACCGCAAAGTACGGGACAATCAACCATGCCCAAAACTTGAACATGGGCAGCGTTACCGCCTTTTGCTGGTACATGAAGTTAAACGTTTCCGCGCTGAATGCGTCTTTATCAAAGCCCGCCTGGATCATGTCTAGGGGGGCATACCATTTCCAGCAAAACACCAAAAGCAAAATACCGAACAGCAAAACACTTAAATCAACAAAGACACCCACTATGCGCCGCCACTTCCTGGGTAGCACGTCTACCAGCGCGGTCACTGCTACCGCCTGGCGTTGTTTCAACAATACGGCTGTTCCCAGAAACAACATCCAGATCATGGCAAAAATAGCGGCCTCATCAACCCAAAACTGAGAGTTATTCATGGCGCGGGTAATCACGTTGTATATGATAAGAATCGTTACCAACAACGCAAAAAAACCTGCCAACACCAGCTCGATTTGGGCGAGCCGGGTTGATAATCGCTGCAACATAGCGGGCACCTTCACTAACTTGAGAAAACTTTATTTTTTAATATTCTTGGCAGCTTCACGCAGGCTGGAAAGCGCTTCCGGTGTACGCTTGGACCAGGTGTCTTCCCATTCCACAATCTCTTCCTCGAAAAACTCGGGGCCGACATCTTTAATGGTTTTGCCCGTGCCACGCACTTTTTCTTCCCAACCCGATTCTTTTGCTTTGTACTCAGCCATCACCATATCCAGGCGCTTGCTCATGAGATCGGTAATCATTTTACGATCTTCCTCGCTCATGTCTTTCCACACCCGCGCTGAGACAACGCCCACCATCGGGAACATCATGTGATTGGAAACAAGAATCGTATCGGCCTTTTCCCAAAACTTCAAAGCCCAAATCAGCTCGAGGTCCATATCGATGCCGTCGACCTGCCCGTTAGCCAACGCATCGTATACAGCAGGCAATGGTAACGGTGTCGGTGCGGCGCCCAAGTCGATATAAAAATCACGAATCGGATCTAACGGCGTAATACGCAGCTTCATGCCACTTAAGTCGTCGGCGGTCTCAACCGGCTTGGCCGTTAAGATTTGGCGCATCCCGGCCATACCGTAGCCGATGCCCACAACACCCGCTTTGGCCGGCAGCTCTTTCAACAAATTGGTTGCCGCCGGCGTTTTCAAAATTTCAGCCGCTTCGTCGACATTACGAACCAGATAAGGTGCGTACAACGCCCCCAGGTTCTCTACCCGGTTAGACGCTTCGGCGATGGTAAGAAATGCCATATCAAGGGCGCCGGTTTGCATTTGCTGAAGCATTTGCGCCTCACTACCCAATTGGCCGGCCGGAAAAACTGACACGGTATGTTTGCCACCGCTGGCTTCTTTAAGATCTTCCGCAAAGCCGTTAGCCTGCTGCGTCCAGATATGCGGGGGAGGTGTAATAAGGCCCATACGGAAATCTTTGGCCAACGCCGGTGCACTGAAAGCGCACACGCCCGCCACCGCCGCGATTAAAGTTCCAATTTTTCGTATTTTCATTGCTGTCTCCTCGATGTTGAAAGGACTCATTTAATAAGCCCATTCTCTTGAAACTGGCGACTTAAGCCAGATTAAAAAAAGTTATAGCATTGTCGTGCAGAATTTGTTGCTTTTCGTTTGAAGAAAACGATGATGCCTGCACCAAAGAACCAATAGGCTGCTCACCTAGCGGATACGGGTAGTCCGACCCCATCATGAGGCGATCGACACCGTGTACGTCGGCCAGCAAACGCAGTGACCCCTGGTCAAAAATGGTGGCATCGCAATAAAAACGACGCGCGTATTCAGAAGGTGGACGAGGGCAATCTTTTCGCACAATATCGCGATATTTCCAGGCATTGTCGACGCGACCCAGCAAATAGGCAAAACTGCCTCCACCATGGGCGAAACAAATTTTTAACGATTCAGGAATACGCTCCATAGCGCCCGACAAAATCAACGACAACATGCCCAACTGCGTTTCCGCGGGCATGGAAACAAGCCACGGCAACATCCATTGCTTCATGCGGCCCGGCCCACCCATCATGTCCCATGGGTGAACAAAAACCGGAATATTTTCATTGGCACAATGAATAAGAAAATCAACCAAATCCGGGTGATCAAGGTCTTTTTCACCCACATGATTACCAATTTGCACGCCCACACATCCGGCAGCCTGCGCCCGGGAGGCCTCGGCGCAAGCAAGCTTGACATCTTGCAAAGGCACTTGCGACAAAGCCTTTAAACGAGTGGGGTGATCTGCGCAAAATGCAATTGCCTGCTCATTCATTTGTGCCGCCCAATCTGCGGCTTTGGCTGGGTCCCACGTATAACCAAACATGACTGGGGTTGAGCACACCAATTGGGTATCAACGCCCTGTTCATCGAGCTCCTTCACGCGATAGGCCGGATCCCACAACGCGCGGTACACAGGCCGAAAAGGTTGATCCCCAAGCATAATATGGCCTTTCTGGCCGCCTTCGTCCACACGCAGCCATGCTGCTTTTTCAGCGTCCACCTTATGGGCGACGTCTTTACCAATAAGCGGAAAAAAATGAGAGTGAATATCGATCATTCTGTAATGTCCATGCCGGAAACTTCAAGCAAGCTTATAAATTAGGGTGAGAGGCTTTCAAGGTCGCGTGCCACGACTCAAAATCCCGACCGGGGTGCACTTCCCCACATTTGGTACAGGTGCGTTCAGCCTCGTTGGTACTGTAGAAACGCTCATAGGTTGGAGGAAGGTCTTTCACAATATTCTTCAGTTCAAGCTCATAACGCTGCAGTACATGGCCACATCGTGCACAACTCCACTGAAACGCATCTTTTTCACCCGTTGGGCGCTGACGCTCAATAACAAGACACAAGCTTCCTGCTTCAGGTCGCTGCGGCGAATGAAGCACATGCGGCGACATCAGGAATATGTCACCTTCTTTCAAATGAACACGTTCGTACTCACCGTTCTCCCACATTAAAAGTTGCGCGTTACCTTTGAACTGGTAAAAAAACTCCTCGACCGGGTCATCGTGGAAATCGGAACGCTGATTCGGCCCACCGACAACCGTCACCATAAAATCGCTGTCCTGCCAGATTTGCTGGTTACCAACGGGGGGTTTTAGTAAATGCGCATGCTCATCGAGCCAGGTTTTGAAATTGAGTGGATAACCATATTTAAAATTCATCGCTCACTCCTGATCTGAAAGCGGTTTGTATGCCGTTGCCCGCATCTCAACCAACAGGTGAGGATGAGGCAATTGATGCACAGCCACCGTTGTGCGCGTTGGTCCGTCATGATCGAAAAACTCGGCCCAGACCTCATTAAAGCCGCCGAAATCATTCATATTCACCAGAAACACCTGAACTTCAACAAGATCTTCGAGGTCTGCACCTGCATGCTGAAGAATATCGGCGATGTTCTGGATCACGGCGCGAGTCTGAGCACGAATATCCAGATTGGTCACCCCCATGGGATCGACCTCGACACCTTCGAAGGAGTTGTCAGGCCGACGCGAACTGGTGCCCGAAACAAAAATGAAATCGCCGGCGCGCCGATAATGCGGAAAGCGGCCCCGCGGCTTGGCTTTCCCACCAATAACCGCTGATTCTTTACTGCTCATGTAAGTCTCCTGTTATTTGCCTACTGTAGCGAACACAACTGAACGTGAATAATAAATTCTTTGGGCCCAGGTATAAGCAAATGGAATATCAGGTAACCTGCCCAGCCGGGGAAACGCGTAACGAAACTTAAGGCGATATTTGCGAAGCCACGTCGTGCAGGCTTAAAAGCAAACGTTGGGTGGCGGGCGACGCAGTTCGACCTTTTGCCAAGGTATAACCAACATAGCCAAACGGGATATCCTGCCCCACAGGTAAAACGCTTAATAAACCAAGATGAACAAATTTAGCGGCGACTTTGTAAGGCATGATGGCGATCATGTCGGAGTCCACTAACAAACCCAGGTTCGTCATGATTGAAACCGACTCAACAATACGGGTTGGCTTGCGCATCTTCAAGGTTTCAAAAAAGTGGTCAACCGAATGCGAGGCCTCAGATTCGGACGTCGGTAAAATCCAGTCCCAGGACTCAAGTTGTGCAACCGAAATCGTGCGACTTGCGGCCAAAGGATGTTGGCGCCCTACCACCGCGCAAAGCGTTTCGGCGTAAAGCGGAACGTGCTCATAGTCGGGGTTCTTTTCATGCAAGGGAATTAACCCCACGACCACATCAAGCTCACCCCTTGCCAGCTCAGGAAACATTTTGTCGTTGACTCCGACCCTGACCTGAACCACGACATTGGGTGCCATTTCACGCAGACGACGTACGGCGCCAGGTAACAGTTGAGCAGACGCCGCCAGTAACGTTCCAACGACAACCTGGCCGGATACGCCCGCACTCCAGGAATTCAAATCATCGGCCAGATAACGTAAGTCGGCCATGAGCGTGCGGCAGTGATTGCGCAGCATCAGGCCAAAATCTGTGGGCTGCACGCCGCGCCGGGATCGTACCAATAATATTTGCCCGAAATGCTCCTCAAGTTCCTGAATGATTTTGGTAATAGCCGGTTGCGTCATGTGCAATTCACGAGACGCAGCCAACAATGAGCCGCAACTTAGCACCCGTTCAAAAACAGCCAATTGCTGCAATTTCAAACGCCGAACCAGCGATTGATTTGAAAAACTCATCATTGACGCCATTTGATTGTTTTGAGCACTTAACGCGGTTTGCGCTCAAGCTGACATAAACCTTAACATTAGACTACTTCATTTTTCAGGTCATACGCTCGACATGAGTCTTCTTATAGCATTTGCTGTACTGTCTATTGCCATTTCATTCCTTTGTTCAATACTAGAAGCTGCACTTTTATCCATCACGCCAAGCTATATCGCCCAACTCAAACTGACCAAGCCCAAATTACACGAGAAGCTGAGGGTTTTGAAAGACCGCATCGACCAACCCTTGGCCGCCATTCTTACGCTCAACACTATCGCACACACAGTCGGGGCCACAGGCGTGGGCGCGCAGGTTACCGTTGTATTCGGCAACGGTTATCTGGGTATTGCCTCGGCCGTAATGACCATCCTCATCCTAATCTTGTCTGAAATTCTGCCCAAATCAATGGGTGCGCGGTATTGGCCGGCAATTGCCCCTTACCTGCCCGGAACACTGAACAAGATGATTTTTATCCTGAAACCATTTATTTGGTTATCCGACCGAATTATGGACCTATTCGGCGGCCCCGCCCCCGAGCACGATGTACGCCAGGAAATTAAAGCGTTGTCGATATTAGGGCGCGAAATGAACAAACTGGATGAAGACGAGCAGCGCGTGATCGCCAACATCCTGGATTTGCACGATATGCGGATTCACGAAATCATGACGCCGCGCACCGTTTGTGAATATATTTCACCCGACATGACCATTGGCCAGTTCACCCGCCACGTTCAGGAAAGCCAGTTTTCGCGTTATCCCGTTATCGACAAGGACGAGAACCCGCTGGGCCTTTTATTCCGTTACGACGTCATCGATGCCGACCCCGACGCCAATATTTCAACGCTGATGAAGCCGGTCACCGTTGTTAACGAGAAAATGAGTGTCGAGAACGCCATGAGCCAATTCATTCAGGAACGACAGCATATGTTCCTTGTGTATGACGAATATGGCAGTTGGCAAGGGCTGGTCACACTGGAAGACGTCATCGAAACAATTCTGGGCAAGCCAATTATGGATGAAACCGACGACATACCCAGCATGCGCCGTTATGCCAAACGACGTTGGAGACATCGTTTGAAGAGCCTGGAAGAATAATAAAAAAAGTACGCGTCAGTGCAAAAGGCGGGCCATTGGCATTATGCAATTCGCAAAGCCTTGCTTTGTATCATGGCAAACTCATTGAAATCCTCGTCATAGTCCCAACGTTCAATCTCACATTGGCGTGCTCCACCCGCCAAGCCATGCCGGATCAGATAGACGGAGTTGTTTGAGTCATGCCGGATACGGGTCGACACGGCAGTGCCGGCCTGAACAACCCACACCGGCCGCTGCAGGCTGCTAAGGGTGTCGTGCAGCCCTGAAATAAACGGACGATGAATGTGGCCACCCAGTATCAGATCGGCTCCGGCCTGCGCCCACTCGGCAACGGCTTTCTGGTGACCGCGCAGCAGATGCTCCTCATCCTCAGCGTGAATGACATAAACAGGTTGGTGCGTGACGACAATGCGCAATTGGCTTTCATCAGCCTGTTCCAAGCGTCGGGCCACATGTTCGATCTGCCTTGCCGAAACCTCGCCTTCAATATGCCGATAACGGCGCGTTGTCCGCACACCGATAACCAGCAATTCCGGTGCATCATGAACGGGCTCAAGGTCGGAACCAAAGACCCGCCTGTAGCGCGAATAAGGTCCGAAAATGCGGGTAACCAGGTCGAACAGCGGGATATCATGATTACCGGCAATAACCAGTCGGGAAGGCACTGCCAGCCGGTCCATAAAGGCGCCGGCCGCAGCGAACTCAGCCTTGCGCGCACGCTGGGTAATATCTCCAGACAAAATCACCAATTCAGGCGCCTGGGCATGTGCCAGGCGTTCCAGTGCCTTAACGACTTGCGGCCGCTCGGTGCCGAAATGGGGGTCCGAAATATGCAGCAGCACCCTCATGGCGCGTCCAATCTTGATTCGCGACGACGTTTAATTAATAGCAGGGGTTCGGGCGCCACACGAAACTTCAGCGGTGCGTGCAGCCAAATAATCTCACCATCTGTCGCAACCTTAATGCGACGCTTACGCGCATTTCGCCACACTCCCAACGGAACAACGGTGAGACTGGGAAAACTGAAACCCTTGACATTTTCTGCGTCGGACAATCGTCCCAACGCGCCGCACGCAGCCAGCCACAACATCGCCATCGTTCCTACAGGCTTAACCGCGATTGCCGCCAGTTGGCCTTGCTTTGTTGACTCTGCCTGCGGCATACCAACCTGCTCAAGCTGAAGGCGATTATTTCCAATGAAAAGCGTCATGGTTCGAAACTGTGTTTGCGTGCCGTTTTGCTCCAACGCCATGTCCAGATATCGATGATGCCGAAATGCCGTCACCACGGCCGACCAAAGCGCCACCAGCCTGCTGCGCCCATACCGCTGCTTGAATTTCTCACGATCTTCCAGCAATTCCGGATACAGGCCCACGCTGGCGTTGACGAGAAAAATATGGTCGTTCACCGAACCAACCTGTACCGGCACAGGGGCGCCATGCAGTAAATCGTCGAGCGCTTCGGTGATCTCTTCGGGGATACCGTGCGTGCGACCAAAGTAATTGAACGTGCCTTGCGGCACGGCCCCGAACAAACAACGACTTGCCAAGGCGGCGGCCGCCACGAAATTAATTGTCCCGTCTCCACCAACCGCCACCACAGCGCCGTGTTCCTCTTGGGCCGCTCGAATGGCTTCCTGAACCGTGGTTTCCATGCTGTTAACGTTTTCGATGACAAATATGCGATGCTTGCGCCCCGTCGAACTCATGGCGAATTCAATCGCCTGGCGCGTAGCGTCTACATTTCGTCGCCCCGAACCGCCATTAACGATAAAAAAGAGTGCGGGTTCGGGCTTACGTGATAGGGGTTGCACGGTTGTCTGGACTTTATTTTCTGTTCAATGGCATATGGTAGTTTCCCAGACGCGGAACCGCAAACGCCTGCTGCTTGCTGTCGATTGTCAGTGAGTTTGGAAATGCCGCTCATTGAATATCAATAACTTACCGAACTCTTACTTATTGAGTTTAGTATCCGTTCGTCGTTCAGTTTGGAATTTTCCGTACTCTGCGTCACTGAGTTTGGAATTTTCCGAACCCATTGATGGCAGCTCTGCATGGATTTTTCTTGACGCAAGTAATTATGAGAAGTCCCCCTTATATCTTACTTGGCGGAGTTTTCACACAGCATCGGCCAGGCGCGGGTCCATGCCCTAATCAGCCGAATAACAGGCAACTGCTGACCGGCCACCGATTCATACAATATGATGCACAAAACACTGTGCATTCACGCACCTTTTAATTATTAGGCCTGCAAGCCGGAGACGCGAGCCAATGGCAACCAACAAAAACCAGCACTTTGTTCCTCGCTGTCACTTACGTCCATTCACGTTGGGAGCTGCTGGTCTGGCTATTAGCTTAATCAATCTTGATCGAAAAGTACTGATCCCTAATGCTCCTGTCAAAAGTCAATGCTCTAAGGACTACTTCTACGGATCTGATGAAAAGCTGGAAAGCGCAATACAGCTAATCGAATCAGGGTATGGCCGCGCCCTGAAGGATCTCGTGAGCAATAGTCGGTTTCTGTCCGAAGCAAATAAGACAGTTTTCAGTAAATTTTGGTTGTTCCAACACCTTCGGACCGAAGCTGCTGCAATAAGAGCCGTCCAACTGATGGAGTCGACAAGAAAGCTAGTAGACCTATCGCCGACTGAGTTCTCACTTAGCATCAAAGAGGCTGTACAGATTGCTTGTCGGGGATTTGTCGGCACCATGCATGAATTGGACGACCTAAAATTTTGTGTAATAAAAAATAGTACAGGCGTACCTTTCATAACCTCAGATAACCCCGCAGTGCTTACCAATAAGTGGCGGCTCGATCAAGACAAGTCCCCCGGGCTCTCTTTTGGAGTGGGATCCGCAGGTGTGCTAGTAATCCTTCCTCTAACTCCGAAGCTATTGCTGTTGGGTTACGACGGCGACGTATACAGCGTCCCAAACGAGCGTGGCGTGATCAAACTTAAGAACCCCCGCGATGCCATTGCACTAAATCGGCACCAATTCCTTCAATGCACGGCCAACGTTTATGTACACGACACCGCCCACGCAAACGACTTGTTCAAACACTATTCGGATATAGAGGCTACGCGACCAAAAGAACGACACGTTATCCACTACGCTCAGCTTGACAGTAACGACCTCAGTCACACTCGCTATGTTGTGATACCGCCGGAAGCACGAGATGAGACAAAAGAAGCGATCCTGCATTCACAAGTCATACACCCTCACCCCGGAATCTGGCCAAGTCAAATTTCCATTCGCGCAAATGGATCGGTATACACAAACGGGACAGGTATTGGTTATGTCAGACTGTCCCGCGCAAGGCTCTCGTCGAGTCGGGATTTTTGGCGAGAGCGACCTTGAGTCATTAGTCATAGCTGGTAACTTAAAGGATTGGCAATCCGCCACACTGGTAGCGGCGCTTTATCCGATTGTTCCTGTTGAGTCCGTGACCTGTCCGGGCTTTTTCGACCCACGGCGACTTGAGACAATGGCCTCTTGTACAGTGGGAGGCACATGAAGAAGACCAGATACAACGACAAACAAATTGTTCGAATCCTGCACGAAACTGACGAGGACACAGCACGCGAGGTCGCCAAGCGCCACGGTGTAAGCGACGATTTATGCCTGGAGCAAGACATTGGGCAGTCTAGAAATGGATAGTTATGGAACGTTAGGGTGTGGTGGACAAGATTGATTAAACTGACTCCCTAGTCCTATATTTACTTGAGAAAACGCCATGTCTAGCTCAATACTAATCATCTTAGGTAGCTTGCTAGTTGTATTCCTCGGTCTTGGTATTGGATCAGCTCACCACTATTACACGAGAGAGCGACCGAAAGAAAGGGGCACGCCCAAGTGACCTGTCCGTTTTTTCAGCCCGTATTCGTGACTCAGGACCGCCACGGGAGGGCCTCCAAACGTGCCAACAGAGGGGCAGCATAAGCAGGGTCGACTGAGTTCGCATAATCAATTAGCCCACGCAGATGACGATAAAGACCTCCAGCAGACTCGAATGCACGAGCTTGAACGTGAGCCACTATACCGTGCTTCTCCAAGTAATAAAGGTGCTGTCGGAGTCGGTCGCGAAATGTCCGAGTTAAACGGGGCACATCTCCATCCACTAGCAAACCCAGAACAACTCGACGTGCACCGGGATGCACAACACTAGTTTTTGCCCTATTTGGAAACAAGTTGCGCCTTTTCAGCACATTCGCCACTTGTTCAATAAGCGCATAAGCGCTGGCTTTGTCAAAGTCACCGGCAGTTGAGAAAGTTAGGTCATCGCTATACCTTGTGTATTTCAAGCCAAAGCTGTTCGCAATTTCAGACAATGTTTGGTCTGTACGAATCATTGATAGATTGGCTAGCATTGGACTGCTTGAGGCCCCCTGCGGCAAACGGCCCACATGCTTCTGACTGTAGCCAGGGATTTGACGCCTGGTATGGTGAAGCTGCCATGATGGAAGAAGGTACTTGGCAGACTTCGCGGGCAGTTCAGTACAGATGCGAGCCAGCTCAAAGGACACTAGAGGGTTGTATCCCAAGGATTTGAAAACCCTGAAAACATCAATCTCGCTGATGCTTCCAAAGAAATCGGCGATGTCCATTTTTACTAGCCACCGAGCTCCGGCATGCACTTCAGCACACCGCGAGATACTGTCGCCCTTCCTAAAGGCATGACTCGCTGGGTGCACTTCAGCTCGCTGAAGAATATTCTCAGCGATCCACGCTTGAATCGAACCTAGCCTTGGTTCAGCCACACAAATGCGACGAATCCCACCAGAACGTTTACGAATTCGAAAACGGCGATAAGGTTCAATTGCTTGGCGTCCAACATATGCGTGCAGTGCGGAATATGGAACTCCGGTGCGCTTTGCTAGATGGAAAAGTGTCAATATGACTGGCAACGGCTGCGGGCGATGTTGCACTAGCCTTCGACTTTGCTTCAAGGCTTCTTGCAAGACTTCATTGTTGTGCTGAAGCTGTTTTCCTTGAGCAAGATAGTGTTGAGAAGACCACATTGTCAGCTACTTCAATTACGCAGAGCGGAAGTGAGAGGCGAGTCTGACCCGAGGCTCCGAAGGATGGAAGAGTCGCCTCTAACATCCGCCAAAGCTTGGGCTATTCCAGAGGGCAGCGGCAATCCGCGCCCCAACCCATGCCGCTGAAAACATAGGCCAAGGTAAACGCTAACCAACACTGCGGTCCCTCAACGACTTAGGATAATAGCAGTCCTCACCGAGTTTTAAAACATCGTTCATGCGAGGCTTAACTGCGGTCGCTATCCCTTTGAGCTCAGCCACACCCGCATCCGTCAACCGCCGTCGAGGAGATATCAGACCCTGGGCAACGCATGTTTCCAATAATAGCTTGCATTCGTCAACACTCAGGTTAGTTGCATGCGCGATAGCTTCCACTCGATGGATCCCTCTACCTAGCAGTGCCAAAGTAATAATAATGTTTTGCGGTAGAGGCCGCTGCATAACAGAAGACAGAGTTCCTGCTACACGCTCCTGTCGTGCGGCAAGCAAGACACTGACAGGGGTACGAGCTGCTAGTTCTGTAGGAAACACACTAGCCGTTTCTGCTACTGCGGCTCGTCCTGGAAAGAGCGGCTGCCAACCCATATCCGCCCGCTTTGAGTCTGCCCAAAAGATATTGGGCACGTTATTCGGACATCCATGCTCAAAAACTAGCAAAGCCGCAGTATTCCCAAAACCGAGATGGCTTGCTCGGAGCGCATACTTTTCAGAGTAGCTTCTGCAAAGCTGCTTGGTTACACTTAACTGCTTTCGTGGCCAAGGTAGCCCCTCCACGGTTGGACAATAACGGTGTACCTGTACGTTGGGCTTGCAGGGGTGTCTGCTCACACGGTTGACACCATGAGTTGTTCCAGCGTATGCAAGTACCGTAAAGCGAATTTTTTTATACGACCACCAAGACTTTGTCGTTGAATCATTCCAAAGCTGGTCTAGATAGCCCCAGATCCTGCGCCCAGAGCCTATGACGTCGTCGACGATGATGACATCGTGGACCCGATGCTGGAGCAGTGATTCGATACTTGGTTGTCGAAGCAGATGCCCCTTTTGCGTCCTGCAAAGCTGACGCAAAAGACTAGCAACACGCGCCTCGCTTCCCAAATCACTTCCTGTGTAGACGGAATTTAGTCCAGAGCCGCCTTCTCGAAAGTCTAGTTTCGAATTACTTGGAACCTCTCTCGCGGCATACAGAGCCACAGGCCCATCGCAATCTTTCACAAGTTTTTCGATTGAGCGCTGCAGCGTCCGTTCGAACTCCTGTGTAGAAACCAAAGCAAGCGCATCTGTTAACTGGCGAATAAGGGGATGGTGTTCCTTAGTAAACTGCTCGAGCCATGTTCGGCCAAGCGCAGTGAGCAATAGGTCGGGGGACTGAGGTTCGAACGCCATGACCAATTCTACCAATCAAGCTTGGCTGTGGGTAGCAGCCTTCGAGTTAAAAATTCGCTCCCCCAGGCTTGTCATCCCTGAATCGGCCAGCCTTTTATAGACTATTTTTTGCCTCAGAAAAATATTGCCGTTCGTAGTTTACCGGCGAAAGGTTGGCGGCATAACCATGGCGCCGAATCGGGTTGTAAAACATTTCTATGTAATCGAAGATATCTTGGCGTGCCAACTCCCTGTTGCTATAGATTCTACGTTTGATGCGTTCGCGTTTAAGCAATTGGAAAAAGCTTTCGGCAACCGCATTGTCGTGGCAGTTGCCTCGTCGACTCATGCTAGGCTGCAAGTTATGGGCAGCCAGAAAAGCGGCCCATTCATAACTTGTAAATTGGCTGCCTTGATCCGAATGCACCATGACAGTTTGCTTGGGCTTGCGTCGCCATACCGCTGCAAGCAGAGCCTGTAAAACCAGGTCTTTGCTCATGCGCGAATCCATCGACCAGCCCACAACCTGACGCGAAAACAAGTCCACGACGACAGCCAAATACAACCACCCTTCGTAGGTGCGGATATATGTGATGTCTGTTACCCAGGCCGTGTTTGGCGCTGTCACATCGAATTGTCGATCAAGCAGATTGCTTGCTACGTTATGAACGGGGCCGCCATAAAAGCCAGGTCGGCGGCGGTACCCAACCTGGGCACGCCATCCTTGATTGCGCATTAAGCGTGCAACCCGATGACGGCTACATGACTCTCCCAAAGCACGTAAGTCATGGTGCACTTTGCGATAGCCATATACGCGTCCACTCTCAAGCCAGGACGGCTTAACTAAGGCCAGTAATCGCTGATCTTCATGATGTCTGGGACCATGGGGTTTGCGTCGCCAGGCGTAGTAGCCGCTTACGTGAACATCAAGCACTTGGCACAGGCGGCGCACGGAGTATTGGGTCGAGTATTGCTGAATAAACGCGTACTTTAGCCGGATTGCTTGGCAAAGTACGCGGCGGCCTTTTTTAAGATATCTCGCTCTTCTGTCAATCGATTGACCTCAGCCCGAAGCCGCTTTAACTCCGCCGTCTGTGCGTCATCTTGGTCGCGTTGATGTTCTGATTTGCTGTAACGCTTAACCCAAGCGTAAATACTGTGGGTCGATACACCAAGCCGGCCAGCAACCTCAGCCACTGGTCGTTGTTGTTCGGTCACTTGTTTGACCGCTTCAAGCTTGAATTCTTCCGTAAATCGGGCCGTGCTCATAATCATCTCCTCAGTGAGTATTATGAGGCTAAAAAGCGTCTAGTAAACCCTGGCCGATTCAATCTTTCGCGGCGCTGAATACGGCTCGCGTTCGTTTTAGGGCACTGTGATAGCCATCCCCCAAGCCGCCAACCTTCTCAGACTGAGTGAACTCAATAAAATGTTGGGACTTTTCACCGCATACTTGGAGGATTATATTTTTTGCCTTCACGCGCCAAGCAAGAAAAGCATCGCTATCGATTTTCCAGCCGTCACCAAAACCTCCAGAGGAACTAGTTTTAGAGGCTTCTATAGCATCGATCTCTTCAATCAAATTTGTGAATCGTTCGGAGATTTTCTGGTTCAAGCTGATTTCCTTGGTTTATGATTTAACGCCGCAATAAAAGGCGAGGGCTAGCGAGTCCAGTCCACGCTTTTTGTAGGCGATTTTTAATTACCTTGTTAGCTTTTGGCTGCATTGATTACTCCAGCACTTTGAACAGCTAAATCCACATACCTTTCTGCCTCATTTTGACTTATTGCGAAATCCGGCATATGCGATGCTTGATTTCTTATTCTTCGTAACTGCTCAATTAAATTGATACTTTCAGATGAAATTTACCTGAGTTAATTAGGTACTCTACTATCATCTTTGGGTTGGTGCGTTGAATTGCAGTTCCAGAGGTTAATCCATTTTTAATCGCTGCGGTTTCTATCAATGTCCAGGCTTCGACTACCGATGCTCTAGGTGAAACCTCAGGTATTCTAAAAAGCTGGCCGATTCAAACGTTGCTCTGATCGATTGGCCATGTGCCACCGGCCGAGGCCGAAGAGCGCTACTATAGATAGTTCGCGGCTCCCGCTGCGGAACCTGTTTTACTTTAACCAAACAGTCTCCGCAAGAATCCGCTGGATCGATGAGTGGTTACGATCAAACAGCTGGGTGATTTGCTGAAGTTATTTGCAGTCGGCATGTGTGTTCTCGTGAAGCATCCGCTTGAAGAAGCGGCAGGCGTTACACCGCTCCAGATAAGTCTAGAAGAAGTTCTCGGGCCAAAGGAACCTCGGTAGATACTGGCGGATTAGGTTCGCCTGCGCCTGATAACCTCGAGCCTCTAGCTCTCGCACAAAGTATGGCCAAGGTGGAATATTGCTCTTGTAGACCAAGCCCGAAGACGTAGACATTCCGCCGCCCTGGGACGTAGATAAACCTCCGTATTGAGAAGTGGAAAGGCCACCATATTGAGAGGTAGATAGCCCACCATATTGCGACGTCGACAGACCTCCGTACTGAGAGGTAGATAGCCCACCATATTGGGAGGTAGACATCCCTCCGTACTGGGAGGTGGAGAGACCACCATACTGCGATGTCGACGCGCCACCGTGCTGCGAAGTTGACATCCCACCATACTGCGACGTTGAGAGGCCCCCGCCTTGAGATGTGCTGAGATTTCGCGGCCATGTGCGCATGCCGGGAATTTCTGGTCGTGCCATTAGGGAGGCTCCTGAGTTGTAGGTGATGCTCTGCTAAATCTAGATGACAGCCAAAGCGTTACTGTATGTTAGATAAAAGGAGTCTTCTTGGCTACTCATGGGTGTTTCTAAAAGCCAGTAAAGTTAGACAAACATTAAAAATGCAAGGCCAAATTTCGGCTGTCCGCGATAGCCTGTACCCTCGGCTTCTGCTCGAGGCTGTGTGAAAAATCCTGTTATAGCTCATTTTCAAGTGTGCTCTTATCGTTTCCGAGCACGAAAAAACTGAATAGCGGCTGGTTGAGCGGCATGTTATGTCGCGGGATTAAGCTCAAGACAAACGACCTTTGCTAGATAGGCGAAGTCTTCAGTGTAGTCATATACCTTCCTGCAATCTTCTGCTGTAGCGGTTGCTCGAAGCGTGACATTGCCCGACTTGGCCCTGTAGTCGATGATGAGTCGTTGAGAGCGAGTGGCGCTCCATAGTGGGTAGACAAATTGCGAGGCATGAATTGAGCGGGCATCTGGATCCTGTACTGTGAGATCAGCCAACACCGCCCTGGCGTAATCTTCCGAAACGTCTAACTCAACAACCTCGAAGCCTTGCGAAGCTGCGCCGACCGCAAACTGAAACTGCATGTCGGCCTCTTTACGCACAAATCCCTTGCAATGCACAACAAGCGCATCAGCGTGGTCGAGTACAAATAATGTCTGCGCGGTTCGTATTGTGGAAAACAGCAAGAATAGATCCCGCGCAACCTCCATCAGCTCTGCTCTCGTCAGCGTAATACTATGCTGACGCCTTGCCCCATAGCGACAGAAAATCGAAGAGCCACTCGAGTCCATGGAGTAATGCTGAGCTATGTTTCGCCACTGGTTTAGTGGAACGTTCCAAGGGTGCAAAGTCAGATACGGGGCGATATCGGCCTTTTCGCCAACTAACCGAATCGTCGCCCCTAAGTCTAGGGTCTCAATCTCGGCAAACGTTACGGACTCACCTTGCGAGCGCTGAGCGAGGTGAAGTAATTCTTTTAGATAGACTTGGAGCGTTCCTTCAATCAGGCCGCCAATGTTACGGAACAGCTCGTAGGCGAATTCATCAAGTGGCAAATCCGCCTTTTCATGCTCGAGACGTACTGCGCTCCAATAAAGCGACAGTGCTTTTCCAATAGCCTCTTCCCATGAGGCGCAGGTTTTAGCACAATCGTCTGGGTCATTGACTAAGCATTGTCGACGGATGCGTAGGCATTGATCGAACAAACTCGATGCCCAATCTGCACTGCGTATCTTCGCGACGTTTACAGCTTCAGCAGTTAGCAAGTCGACGCTATACCGGTCAAGCATCTCAGCATTTTCAAAATATGGGGCTAGCGCTTCGATAACACTGCTCGTGATCTCTTCTATCGTATGGCCGGCCTCATAGGCCTGTAGCAGTGGACTGAAAGCTCTTACCCCGCGAAGAATGCTGTGGCTCTTTCCCTTCAAATCAGACGCTCCGTAACACAACAAGAGACATAACGTTGGAATTGAGAAGTGGCATAGCCGTCCGCTTGTTCAGCCTGTTGACGATGACGTCGGCTATTCGCTTGTCTTCGTGACTATAGCTTACAAATATGCGCATGTGCGTGCTAGCTAACTATAAGTAGGCGACTTCACGACTTAAGTTGCCAGTTTGTGAGCTTTCCTGATGGCCGGTTCGGCCATAAGCAGCCTGTCACAACGTGCTCGAGTGATGAGCACCCATGTGCTCCGGCGTACGGACTCCTGATCGACGCTCACAAGAGGGCGGAGGTTGTGGAATCTCATTCAACTTGAGATTTAGTTCGCTCACGTTAGCCTGTAAAGGGTGTGTAGGTTGAGGCGGCGCGCGGCTAACGACGGAGGACCGTTAATTTGAGGCCCAAAGAAGTCCAGCTAACGCTTCTAACGCTGTGTCTGCCGGCGCCATGTCACTTTTTAGCGACATCTCAGTTCGAATTCGCCGCACGACAGTCAACCGTAGGGAAGAGCCCATGCTGCTACGCTGGAGCAAGCCGGGCCCGCTCAACCAGAGCTTAGGCGGAGCCGTGTGGGTTTGAACGAGCCTACTGGTTGACGTCGGCGCGTACAACCGGGTAAGCTTATTAAGCGCTGGCACGCGCGCGACACCGTCTCACGAAGCTCCTCGAGCAGTGCTTATTGATTCTCTTTGGCCGATGCCTTCATTTCCGGCCTATGCAGTGGCGACGGTGACGCTGTGCATTAGGCTTTGAGGATTGAATCGCATGAATATCGCCAGCATTCGGCCGTCTTCTGTGGACGGCATTAAGCAGCTCGCTAAGAAAATCTGCCGCGAGCACAATATCCCTCACACTCGCGCGCTCGATGAAGCCAGCCGCCAGGCAGGGTTCGCAAACTTCGTGCATGCGAAGCGTAATCTCGCTCGCAAGGTCGAGTCAGAACGATTTCCCGTTTTTCTCTCTGTACATTGGTATGCGCCGCGTCCACGTCGCGGCGAACGCCGCCCCGGGGAGATATGGGCCGGTCGCGAGATCTTCAGTGTAAATCTCTCCCGGCCGCTGCCCGATATCGTGGCCAAACACCGCGTTGGCCGTGGACGTGGTCTGCATGGATTTCGAATGGAGTACGAAGACCATTTGGAATACCGGACCAATGTGGATGGGCAGAATGTAGCACGCGAACGTTTGCTTTCGGCGGTGCGGAGCCTCCGATTTATGGAAGCGACGGGCCTGCAGCCAGTGTCGACAAAGAGGTACGACGCTATCGAACAAGCGCTGACGAAGTTGCCAGGGCGCGACCATATGTCAGATTGGTTCGTCCCAGCGACCGAAAGCTATGTGTGTCTCGATGAACCCTATGCGCGTGCAATTGAAAACCGCACAGCGGAACGAGAGCGCTGGCTTGAACGCAATGGCTTGAAGATGATCATGCCTCCAGGCTGGGAGGGCATTTACTACGCTGGTGAGTGTACGCCCTGCCTAATCAGCCCTGATGGAGCACTGCTGCACCGTGTCGCTGGCGCGCTGGCCAAGATTAAAGCCATTATTAAACCAGAGCCTTGGCCGCACGAGACAGGGATATGCAACGACGATTTCGTCAGTCCCAAACGCCAAGCGGATGCAAAGCCACGTCGGCGCCGCCCAGGCCCGTCCTGGGGTGAACGCAACGGCGCCACGCCCTATGGTGGTCAACCGGGTATCCCCTCAAGCTGGCGCCCAGCAAAGGCGATGCCCTTCGACCTGCACCAGCAGTTGGGACCGCTGGTGCAAGGGCTAGCTTCTTCTACAATTTTTTCCCGCCGCGTTCATCGAAATTTATCGAGCGCGCGGTCTGATCTAGAGGACTGGTCACTCATGGAGCACAAGGACCAGTTGGGCGATGACGCGTACGACATCTACTATGGCGGCCGCATGATAGTCGGCAATTCGGAGGCCGAGCTTGTGGAAATGCTCTCGATGGCGCAGGCCATCGTCGAGCGGGGTTATGCCGACTGCAAGCCACGGCGTCAATTGCTTGCCGTTTTCGAAGCGGCTGTCAGTGAATTGGCAAACTCTCGGAGCAAGAGCATTGGGGTCGGCTCGAGCGTTCAGAGCGCCCAAGCCGCCACCTGACGATAAGGGACGCTCCCCACTGCCACCCCTGTGCCCTCCGGAAGGGGGCATCCCCTTCCAGATTGCGGGCCCGGGAGGGTGCGCCGGCGGAGTCGTCTAGGTCTAGCGACCGCTTCGTCCAGCCCATGAGGTCAAGGACAACGGGCATTAACAACACACCCAGCAAGGCGTATCGCCGCTGACAGAGACGCTGTTTTCAGTGGACGCCATCTACCGCTGCAGGCCGAATTGCGTCTGTCGCATATCGACCCAAAGGAGACTGTCAGAGTATTAAAAAGACGATTGAGGAAAATTAACACCTGAGCCACGCCGCCTCGCGAAGCAGTGTCGGTTTAAATTTATAGCCTAAGTAGTGAAATGCGTCCAACGCCCGTCAGTATTGAATATGTTGAAATTACCAGCCCCCGACGGAACCCAAAAAGCGACCCAGTTTCTATCAGTATTGAACTGATTGAATCCTCCACTATTGTTAGATACAGCGAAGGCTGTCCAATTCCGGTTCGCATCAAAGACAAGAATTACTCTGTCATTTGCGGTTACCGAGAACCCTACGGGATTGCGCCCCAAATCAAAAATATATTTCCCTTTAATATTTAACGAGCGAGTCGGATCGATGCTCATGGTCCTAACAGGATCGATTGACATGGTTCGTCGCGGATCAATGGACATCGTCCTGTGCGGATCGCTAGACATTGTTCGGTTCGGGTCAATAGACATAGTTCGCCGTGGATCGATTGACATTGTCCTGTGTGGATCAATGGACATCGTCCGATTCGGATCAATAGACATGGTTCGCCGTGGATCAATGGACATTGTCCTGTGCGGATCTACGGACATTGACCTAGAGGGATCACGAGAAAGTGGGATATGCATAACTCTCCTTCGGGTATCATCAGGTAGTCCAAGATATCAACTCAACGGCCACACCTTTCGATTTTTCAGAAAAGTATCGTCAACCGTGTACGTCCAGAAAAGTTCGTGATGGCCAAAAAATTCAACTATTTGAAATTCATAGCACGCTTTTCTGCAAAGCTCACAAAATATATCTGACATCCATCGAATCACTGTCAAGGCGTGGTATCTACCATACTTTTGAACATATTTTGTCTGTCCCGTACGAACTGATGCAGATATGACATCACTCATAACCCCACCAGCTTCATCAAAATGAAGTACTGCTGAAAAGTTCCCTATCATTGCATCGACTATCTTTGCATTGCTCGCCACTCGGATTTGTGCCTTTTTTTTCCCGTAGTAGTGCTCTTGCAAAATTAGCTCGGCGACCTCGGTCCACCATTTTCGGATTGGCTCAAACTGTCCCTCAATGTTCGGATCACCTAGTGCGGTGAAATTGGCATATCTTCCCCGGCTTGCATCGGCAAAGGCATCCAGGCACTCTACGATTTTCTCGCTAATTATTGTGGTTGGCTTTGAATACTGTAACTTGATCGAGTGTTTTTCTGCAATTACACTGATCAACATCAATAAACTCTTAATGTTGTGACCATACTTCTTAACTTCGCTCTGTGTCGGCAACCTCCCTCGATTAGATAAGGCGTAATCAGCTACCAAAATTAACTTAGCAAGCCTCTCTACCCCAACGGAAAGCCCGAAAAATGCGGTGTAATATTCACCAGTCTGATCTGCATAATTCGCTCTACCTAAGGCAGTCACTCCTGAGCCTAGTAAGTGTCGAACTAGTTTGGACTCTCTGCTGAGAGCCCGCCAGCCGAGGGTATCCCAAGGGTTTTTATCCATACTTTAGCTACCTGTCATATTAATTTTGAGCTCTGCCGCTTATTGCTGGATGCATTGTGAAGTCCACATAAGATCGTTTAGGGGAGGTGCGCCTCGGCGTCATCGCCTTCCCTTGAGCTATATAAACAGTACCTCAAGATTCTTTTAGTCTAAGCGGTTATGTTTTTCTATAGATGGTAGATGAACGACTGCTCTTGGCCGTCAGCAGACAACCGAACAAATCAGTATCTTCCCTTCACCAATGGGAATCGACGACAGTAGGCGAATTCCTACTTGAATAAAAATCGCACCCCAGTTCGCCGCAACATGAACGTTGTTGGGAACCTTAGCTTTACAACTTATCCGGGAATTAAAAAACCCATCTCTAACCCAGAAAACACACGCAAGCTGCACCCAACTTAGATTTACACGTTTCCATGAGTTCCAAACTCAGTGACGTAAATTCCAAACTCACTGACAATCGACACCCAAAGAACATCCATCGAAAATGTAACAATCTCCACCCCACCCCTTGAAGTCTGCCACTTCATCCTTATAATTAGCACTCGATGGGGGTGAGTGCTAACAAGCGCCCCCGGAATTGAAATTTTCCAACATTTCTTGAAACAGGAGTTCCTTCATGGCACTGCGTCCTTTGCACGATCGCGTGATCGTCAAACGTTTGGACAACGAGCGTAAAACCGCTTCGGGTATCGTTATCCCTGAAAGCGCCGCTGAAAAACCCGACCAAGGCGAAGTTATCGCTGTAGGGCCCGGCAAAAAAACCGAAGACGGCAAACTGATTGCTGTTGACGTTAAAGCAGGCGACAAGGTTCTGTTCGGCAAATACGCCGGCCAAAGCGTCAAGGTTGACGGCGAAGAACTGCTCGTAATCCGTGAGGATGAAATCCTCGCCGTGATTCAGTAATCCGCAACACAGAATACAGCAAGGAATTAAACAACATGGCAGCTAAACAAGTTCAATTCGGCGACGACGCCCGCTCACGCATTGTTCGTGGCGTAAACGTTCTGGCCAACGCAGTTAAAACCACCCTGGGCCCCAAAGGCCGTAACGTGGTACTTGAGCGCTCTTTCGGCGCCCCTACCGTTACTAAAGACGGTGTATCGGTCGCCAAAGAAATCGAACTCAAAGACAAGTTTGAAAACATTGGTGCTCAGTTGGTTAAGGAAGTGGCTTCCAAAACCTCCGACACCGCCGGCGACGGCACCACTACGGCTACCGTTCTGGCTCAGTCCATCGTTGAAGAAGGCATCAAATACGTTACCGCCGGCATCAACCCAATGGACCTGAAGCGCGGTATCGACAAGGCTGTTACCGCAGCTGTTGCAGAGCTGGCTAAATTGTCACGCCCCTGCACCACCAGCAAGGAAATTGCTCAGGTAGGTTCCATTTCCGCAAACAGTGATGCCTCCATCGGCAAAATCATTGCTGACGCAATGGACAAAGTGGGTAAAGAAGGTGTTATCACTGTTGAAGACGGCAAGTCACTCGACAACGAACTCGACATCGTTGAAGGGATGCAATTCGACCGTGGCTACCTATCACCCTACTTCATCAACACCCCCGAAAAGCAAACCGCTATTTTGGAAGACCCCTATGTTCTGATCTACGACAAGAAGATCAGCAACATCCGCGACCTTCTGCCTACACTGGAGCAAGTTGCCAAATCCAGCCGTCCTTTGCTGATCATTGCAGAAGACGTTGAAGGTGAAGCACTGGCTACGCTGGTTGTTAACAACATGCGCGGCATCCTGAAAACCACTGCTGTTAAAGCACCTGGTTTTGGTGACCGTCGTAAAGCCATGCTGGAAGACATCGCGGTTCTTACCGGCGGTACCGTTATCTCGGAAGAAACCGGTGGTTCGCTGGAAAACGCCACGCTTGAAGATCTGGGTCAAGCCAAGCGCGTTGAAGTGGGTAAAGAAAATACCACGGTTATCGACGGTGCTGGCGACTCCAAGTCCATCGAAGCACGCGTTAAGCAAATCCGCGTTCAAATCGAAGAAGCCACTTCCGACTATGATCGTGAAAAACTGCAGGAACGCGTTGCCAAACTGGCAGGCGGTGTTGCTGTCATCCGCGTTGGTGCCGCGACCGAAGTGGAAATGAAAGAGAAGAAGGCACGTGTTGAAGACGCACTGCACGCAACCCGCGCTGCAGTTGAAGAAGGCATCGTTCCCGGCGGTGGCGTTGCACTGATTCGCGTGAAAGACGCTGTAGCCAAAGTCAAGGGTGAAAACATCGACCAAGACGCCGGTGTCAAGCTGATTCTGCGTGCTATCGAAGCACCTCTGCGCACCATCGTAGCCAACTCCGGCGACGAACCCAGCGTGGTCGTTAACGAAGTTGCCAAAGGCAAAGGTAACTATGGTTACAACGCCTCTACCGGCGAGTACGGTGATTTGGTTGAGCAAGGCGTACTTGACCCAACCAAAGTCACACGCACTGCCTTGCAAAATGCTGCTTCGGTTGCATCACTGCTCCTGACAACAGAAGCTGCGATTGCCGAAATTGCTGAAGACAAACCTGCTCCTGCGATGCCCGATATGGGCGGCATGGGCGGCATGGGTGGCATGGGCGGTTTCTAATCTCCCTCCATCGGTCTGCCAGCACAGGGCACGCTTGCTTCCAGGTGCCCTGCAGGCAAAACCCTCTTCATCATGCGTTGAAGAGGGTTTTTTTATGCCTGTCGCGTTTACAATGCCACCCAAGCAATCCATATATTACGTACATGATTCCGAACTCCCCCTTCAAAAGCAAACGGGGCATGCGACGACTAGCCAACGCGTTGCGTTATTCCGCTCGTGGCTTCAAAGCCGCCTTTGAACACGAAGCCGCCTTCAGGCAGGAGCTTTTCTTGCTGGTGGTGCTGATCCCGGTAGCGCTTTGGCTTGGTAATAATATCGCCGAAAAAGCGCTGCTTATTGGCGCCCTTTTTTTTGTTTTAATTGTCGAACTCATTAACTCAGCCCTTGAGGCCTTGGCTGATGCCGTCACACTGGATCATCACACGCTCATCGGCCGCGCGAAAGACTTGGGAAGCGCCGCCGTGATGCTTTCCATTATTCTGGCTGTTACTGTGTGGTCTGCCGTTGGCATTAGCCATTTTCTGTAATTTTAACAACGCGTCAAAATGAAATTCACTGAGAAGCTCAACTCTGCCTGGCAACACGCCGACTCCCAACTCATGGTTGGGCTTGATCCCGACCCGCGTCGCTTTCCTGCCGAGCTACAAGGCAAACCCGATGCCATTTATGAATTCTGCAAAGCTATTGTCGACAGCACCGCACCGCATATTTGCGGTGTTAAACCGCAAATTGCGTATTTTGCATCGCAGCGCGCCGAAACGCAGTTGGAGGCGCTATGCCAATACATCAGAGAACAGTATCCACAACTTCCTATTGTGTTGGATGCAAAACGGGGGGATATTGGATCGACTGCAGAACACTATGCGCTTGAGGCGTACGAGCGCTATAACGCGGACGCGGTCACCGTTAGCCCATACATGGGCTTTGACTCGATCAAACCGTATCTTGAATGGGAAGAAAAAGGCGTCATTATTCTATGTCGCACCTCTAACCCAGGTGGTTCCGACCTGCAATTTATCCAAACGGAACAACACACGCCCGTTTATATGCATGTAGCCGGCCTGGTCGCCGACAAATGGAACCAAAACGGGCAATGCGCCCTCGTGGTGGGCGCGACATTCCCCGAGGAGATCGCCAAAGTACGGCAACGGGTCGGCGATATGCCTCTGCTCATTCCGGGCATCGGCGCTCAGGGTGGCGATATTGAACAAACCGTTAAAGCGGGTCGAAACAGTGCAGGAAAAGGCATGATGATCAATTCATCTCGCGCCATTCTGTATGCAAGCACCGATGACAACTGGCGCGACGCGGCGGCCCAGGCCGCACTTGAAACCCGCAACGCGATTAACGCTGTGACATAAATCTTTGCAGTTTCTGCAGGGCGAATTCAACCGCGCTTTGGCGGATTTGCGCGCGGTTTCCGTCGAATATATGCGTTACGGCCTGAGTGGAAATGCCATCCCCGGCGCGATGAGCGAAGCCAAAACAAACCATGCCGACAGGCTTACCCGATGTTGCGCCGCCGGGGCCGGCAATTCCGGTTGTGGAAACCGCAAAATGCGCGTTTTCGGTGTTGGCCAGCGCACCCGCAGCCATTTCCATCGCCGTTTCTTCACTCACGGCGCCAAATCGCTCAAGCGTATCGGCACCCACCTGAAGAAGCTCAACTTTAGCCTCATTGCTGTACGTCACGTAGCCCCGTTCAAACCAACCGCTGGAACCAGGAATATCCGTCAGCGAAGCACTTAAAAGTCCGCCGGTACAAGACTCTGCGCATACCAGCATCCAGCCACGACGCAGGCACTGCTCGCCGACCGACTCCACCAATTTATCAAACTGCTGATCTGTGTACATTCAGGATCTCCCCGGCAACGACACGAACTAAATGACCCCGACTTGAAATAACAAGGCCAGCACCAAAAGCGCATACAGCGCGGCCACAATGTCGTCCCACATCACACCAAACCCGTTCTTTAAACGGGCATCAAACCAGCCGATTGGTGGTGGTTTGACAATATCAAATAAACGGAACAACAAAAAGGCGGCCATTTGCGCAAAGAAGCCCGGCGGCGTAAGCCACAACACCAGCCAGAACGCCACCATTTCATCCCACACCATTCGGCTGTCATCAGGACGCTTGAGCTCTTTGCCGACACGCTGACACGCCCAGCACCCATAAATAAATCCAACCAGCAACACAAGTGCGACAGCAGCATCATTGAGCCGCGAAAAGGCGGCAAGCCAGATCAGCCAGGCAAGTAAGGTTCCCCATGTTCCCGGGGCGGGTCGAAGCAACCCACTACCCAAACCCATTACCAGGAAACGATCAGGCTTGCGATAAACCCATGACAAACTAATCGTGCTTTCAGAAGGCGCTTGGGCAGGCTGTTGAGTCATGATCCGTTGTACTAAAAGTGCTGGTAGCCCATGTTAGCGCAGGTAAGGCGCCGGCCATCCAGCGTTTCCACCAATAGCCCGCCACCGCCCGTTATAGAGCCGACGCGCGAAACCTCGGTGTGAAACTGTTGAGCCAGAGTTTCAATGGCGTCGCGATGTTTTGGGGGTGCGGTAAAGCACAACTGATAAACATCGCCACCTGATAAAACAGCCTCTTGTATTGTTTCTTCGGGTAGACTGCGAATGGCCGGATCAATGGGCAAGTGATCAAAAATAATATGGGCACCACATTGACTGGCCTTAATGATATGGCCAAGATCTTGCAAAAACCCATCGGATATATCCAATGCGGCGTGCGCCAAACCCGGCAATTGAGCGGCAAACAAGCCTGGTGGGCGGGGCTGCTCAAGTATGGGGCGCGTTTTCGCCAGCAATGAATCATTCTGCGGCAGCGCCCCCTGCAATAATTTCAGTGCAATATGAGCAGCGCCGAGCGAGCCGGTTATCCATATATCGTCCCCACTTTGAGCCGCACTGCGTAACAACGCGGTTCCCGGCGTAACGTGCCCAAACACCGTGACGCAAATCATAATGCCGTGGTCGGTGCCGGTTGTATCGCCCCCTATCAGGGGACAATCAAACTCATTGGCGACACGATAAAAGCCTTCTGAAAACTGACTTAGCCAACGCTCATCAACCTCGGGTAACGCAAGCGCCAACACACAGCCTGAAGGCGTTGCACCCATTGCGGCCAGATCCGACAAATTAACGGCAAGCGATTTATGCCCAAGCGTCAAAGGATCCACTTCGGGCAGGAAATGGCGGCCCTCGATAAGTGCATCGGTACTCACTACGCACTGCCTGCCGGGCCTTAACGGCAATAACGCGCAATCATCTCCGGCCCCCAAATACCCTTCGGGAACCGGCCTGCTGAAATACCGGGCGATTAAATCAAACTCCCCCAACGCCACTCCATGAAATGCCGATTGTCAGGCGTTTACCGACGCGCTGCTGCATTAACTTCAACTGCCCTGACATCAGCCGCCACCTTATCGAGTACGCCGTTCACAAACTTGAAGCCATCGGTTCCACCAAAAGATTTAGCCAACTCAACGGACTCATTAATAGCAACTTTGTAAGGTACTTCGATATGGTGCACCAGTTCGTAGCTTCCCAGAAGCAAAATGCCGTGCTCAATAGGCGAAAGCTCTTCAACGGAACGATCGAGATAGGGAGCAAAAGCGTTGCGCAAACTTTCCGCCTCTCGCAACACGCCGTGCAGCAATGTTTTAAACCATAACGCGTCGGCCTCAGGAAAGGTTTCATCATCGCGCAGGTGCGCGTCTATCGCCCCGGCCTCTTGCAAGCCTTCGTCGCCCCTAAGCAACCAGGCATAGATACCCTGCAAAGCAAATTCACGCGCGCGGCGACGCGCGCTTCGGTTGTTACGAGGGGCGCTTGCGCCTTTTTCGGATTTACTCGTCGTCAAGGTCTTCGTCCTCTTCCTCGTCGTCTTCCTCATCAAAGTCGTCTTCCGACTCAGGCTCTAAGGCTGCGGCAAGATTCGCCATTTCAACTGCAGCACGCGCGCAATCCTGGCCTTTACCGGCTGCACGAACTTCTGCCTGTTCGTCGGTATCGGTTGTTAGAACACCATTAATGACAGGAATCGCGGTTTCAAGCGCAACACGGGTCATCGCTGCGGCGCTCTCGTTACTGACAAGCTCGAAATGATAGGTTTCACCGCGAATCACCGCCCCCAACGCGATCAACGCATCGAACTCGTAAGTTTCAGCCATTTGGGCCAGCGTCAGACCCAGCTCAAGTGCGCCGGGTACGGAAACGACCATGACGTCACGCTCATCAACGCCCAAAGCCTCAAGCTCACTCAGGCATGCCTCCAGTTCCGCCAAGCCGATATCTTCATTAAATCGGGCGCGAACGATGCCGATGTGCAGGCCTTCCCCATTTAAATCAGGTGTCATAGTGTATGGATTCATGAGAAAAGTCCTTTCAGGGGTGGGTAACAGGGTCGTTATCGTAACCGGTAATGGTCAGGTTAAACCCGGCCATGCTCGGCATTTTTCTGGGCTTGGCCAACAACTTGGCCTTACCGACATTGTGATCACGCAATATCTGTGCGCCAATGCCATAAGTGAGCAAATCAAACCGGTTTTCATCGCGTACTTTTTTCTCGGGTGGCGGAGCCCCCCACGACTCAGTTTGCTTGAAAAACTGCTCGGCCGAGCTATGGCAGTTAAGCAAGACCATAATCCCGGACGGTGCGGCCTTGATTTTGCGCAGTGCATCGGCAACCGTCCAGCTATGCCCCGCGCCGTCTTCGGCCAGCATATCGACAATGGTTGTGGGTTCGTGCACCCGAACCAGCGTTTCCTGATCGGACTCGATTGTGCCGTGCGACAAGGCCAAGTGTGGCGCTCCAAACGCTTTGTCGCGGTAAGCAACCACATTGAACTCGCCCCAGGGGGTTTGCATGACACGCGCCCCGGTTCGCTCAACCATGGATTCGTGCTGACTGCGATACTGAATTAAATCTTCAATGGTGCCGATTTTCAAATTATGCTGCTTGGCAAACGCTTGCAAATCGGGCAAACGCGCCATCGTGCCATCGGGTTTAAGAATCTCGCAAATAACGGCGGCAGGTGTTAAGCCCGCCAGCGCGGTTAAATCGCACCCCGCCTCGGTATGGCCGGCACGCACCAACACCCCGCCGCGAACCGCCTGTACCGGAAAGATATGACCCGGTTGCACTACATCGGTGGGCTTGGCGTCGCGCGCCACGGCAACCTGAATGGTGCGAGCGCGATCGGCGGCTGAAATGCCGGTTTCCACCCCTTCCGCCGCCTCGATGGACATGGTGAAATTAGTACCAAACCGCGCACCGTTGCGACTGGCCATAAGAGGTAGATCAAGCTGCCGGCACCGTTCTTCCGTTAAAGTTAAACATACCAGCCCGCGTGCGTGTGTGACCATGAAATTAATGGCGTCCGGCGTAACGTAATCGGCTGCCAGGACCAAATCGCCCTCGTTTTCGCGGTCTTCTTCGTCGACCAGGATAACCATGCGGCCGGCGCGCAGCTCGGCAATAATCTCTGCAATGGGTGAAATGCCCGCAAGTTCGTGGGCATGATCAATGGAAGTGGGTTGCGTCATAAAGGTAAGCTCTTTGAAGTTTCGTCCATTTTAACGCGTGCGGGGCAAGCTGTAGCCGCAATCGGCAGTTTGCCTGAAAAGTGGGTTCGATCACGGCCAAACATAAAAAGTTTGACGCTTGTCATAATATTTTGCGTGCTCACTGCGTATCATAACGGCACTCTTACCCTAAACCGGAACCGCAATGATAGAACGCGAGCTTAAACTGCATGTACCTACCCACGCCCGGGCGGACATCATAAAACGCCTTCGCAGCGCCAAAGCACGCAGGGTGTCCTTGCACGCGCGTTACTACGATACCCCCGAACGCGAGCTTGCCGATTCCGGCATCGCATTACGCATGCGCAAAGAAGGCCGCCGTTGGATGCAAACGGTAAAAGCGCCCGGGCCCGACCCCGTGTCACGGCTTGAACTGAATCATCTCAGGCCCGACGGCAACCTTGATCTGGCGCTTTATGACAATACCTCAATCCAGACTGTATTAAACACCCTTTCCAGCCCACTTTCATTGCGCTATGAAACAAAAGTGGTTCGCCTGCAATATGAACACCACGTTGACAACACCACGATTGAAATTGCTTTTGACGAGGGCGCTTTGTTTGCCGGCGAGCGTGAGTTGCCGATTTGCGAAGTCGAATTCGAATTAGTGGAAGGTTCGCCAACAACGCTGTTCGAGGTCGCAAAACAATGGACGCTTGACTTCGGTCTGATGCTTGACCCCAGAAGCAAGGCTGAACGGGGTGACACACTGGCAAGCCTTGCGCTATCGGTACAAACCTCCAGAACAGGTGAAGCCATCGTGACCTCGGTGAGTCGGCCGAATAACCATCACTTATTCAAACCCTGCCGGGCCAAACCACCAAAACTAACCAACAAATTAACACCTGCCTGCGCCTACCTGAAGTGCGCCCACGAATGCCTGACCCAGATTGCCCAGAATGCCGCTTATACAGCCGGTATCGACACAGCGCACGCCAACAGCAGCACGCACATGGAATATGTGCACCAGTTGCGCGTTGGTATTCGCCGGCTCAAATCATGCCAAAAACTGTTTAGTGAGTGGGCACCGAAACTGCCCGACGACGCGCTGGAAAAAATCAGCAACACATTCAACCAACTGGGTGCCCGACGTGATATCGACGTGCTCAGAACAGTGATCGCGCCTCGGCTGAAATTGGCGGGGATGCCCGACATACGCATGCCGCGCGTTAGTGCAAACCAGACCGCACCGGCTTCCCTTACCAGCAGTCCTTCATTTCAGAACGCATTACTTGATGTGCTTGAAACGCTGGTTATTTTCGGAGACACGCTGCAATTGGAAGCACAATCAGAGAGTGGCGCCAAAAAACAGGGCGGCAACCCCTTGCCCAAATACCTGGACGCATGGCTTCGGGCGATTGTAAAAAAGGGGGGGAAATTTACCAGCCTGCCTATCGAAGAGCAGCACAATGTGCGCAAAGACGTTAAACGACTGCGCTATTGTCTGGAAATGTGTTCCGGTGTGCAGGATAAAAACCTCTTGTCGAAACTGCGCCCCGCGCTTGAACAGGCCCAAGAAGACCTGGGAGAGCTGAACGACTACTACACCGCTGAAACACTATTTCATGATATAGCCCAAAAACAGCCCCAAGCCTGGTTCGCGATCGGGTGGTTAAAAGCCATGCAAACACAAAAACAAAAAGACGCCGAATCGCATTTCAGGTTATTAAAAAAGGCACCCCGCCTGGCCGGTAAAAAATAAAAGACAATAGCTTTACCACTTACTCACTACCCAGTAAGGCGGCCGCAAACTCCGACGCGACAAAAGGTTGCAAGTCTTCCAAACCTTCACCTACGCCGATCCAATACACTGGTACCGGGCGCACGCCCTGCGCACCGGCGGCCACCGCCGCCAGCGTTCCACCTTTTGCCGTGCCGTCGAGTTTGGTCACAACCAGTCCGGTAAGGCCGATGGCCGCATCAAAAGCGCGAATTTGCGCAATCGCATTCTGACCCGTGTTGCCATCCACCACCAACAACACTTCATGAGGCGCTTGCGCATCCGCTTTGCCGATCACACGTTTGATTTTTTTTAGTTCTTCCATGAGGTGCAATTGGGTCGGTAAGCGACCGGCCGTATCCACCATCACAATATCAGTGTCGCGCGCACGCCCTGCATTCACGGCGTCGAATGCAACTGCGGCCGGATCACCACCGTCTTGCGCAATAACGGTCACATTGTTGCGCTCGCCCCAAGCCATTAATTGCTCACGTGCAGCCGCGCGAAAGGTATCGCCGGCCGCCAACAAGACCCGGTGCCCCTGAAGCTGAAAGTTATAAGCCAACTTCCCGATTGAGGTCGTTTTACCCGCGCCATTGACACCCGCGATCATCATGACCAAAGGCTTATGCCGCCCCACTGGAAATGTTTTCTCGAGAGGGCGTAAATGCTCGGCCAAAATTTCCTGCAACGCCGCCTTGACTGCTTGTGCATCGGTAAGCCGCTCTTTTTTAACGCGTGCCCGCAAAGCAGTTAAAAGCGACGTTGTGGCGTCCATCCCGGCGTCCGCCATGATCAAAGCGGTTTCCAATTCCTCAAATAGACTTTCATCCACTTTAACGCCGACGAACAGGCCGCCCAAATTCTGGCCTGTGCGCGACAGCCCTTGCCGGAGGCGGGAAAACCAGGATCTTTTCTCGGGTTCGACCTGAGCCGTCGCGACGTCCTGCACGGGCGTTTCGTCCGCTGGCGTTTCAGCCTCAGACGTTTCGTCATCAACGACCGCGTTCTCTTGCTTAACGCTCGATTCCTCAGCCTTGACACAGGCGGCTTCGGCTTCGGCTTCGGCTTCGGCTTCGGCTTCGGCTTCGGCTTCGGCTTCGGCTTCGGCTTCGGCTTCCGCTGCAGCACCCTCCATGGCCAGACTGTCGGTGTCCGTCTCAACTGACGCGGCCCTCCCGGTTTCTTCTTGAGAAACCTCAACCTCGTCTTTTACAATTGATGATTCCTGCGCGGCTTCTTTTGATTTACGTTTAAAGAAACTAAACATAAGCTTTACACTATTCCAAGTTGGCGAGCGATTCGCCCGCGGGCAGGCAGCTCACGCCGCCTTTTTCAAGCGCATGAACAACCATGAAAAAACACAATATCCGTATTGTAGGCGGTGTCTACCGACGAACACCAATCCCGGTCATTAACGCGCCGGGCTTGCGCCCGACACCCGACCGCATCCGGGAAACACTGTACAACTGGATAGGCTATTTCTGGGGTAATGATTTCCAAAACAAAAACGTCCTCGACTTGTTCGCAGGCACGGGGGCATTGGGTTTCGAGGCGGCGTCCAGAGGCGCAGCGCATGTTCAAATGGTTGAGGCAAGCCCGCAGGCAGTCTCCGCTTTGCGCGCGCTTAGAACCAAACTGAAGGCGGGCAACGTGCGCGTTTTCCCAGGCGACGCCCTGCACGTACTCGATCGCACGGCCAATCCATTCGACCTGATTCTCCTGGATCCTCCTTTTGGTCAAAATTGGCTCGAGCGTATTTGGAGCAGACTACCAGCGGTCCTGGCTGAAAATGGTCTGGTGTATGTTGAGGCGGAAAGCCCTATCGTTCCGCCGCCGAGCTTTGAAACGCTGCGCGAAGGGCGCGCCGGGCAAGTGCACTACGCACTACTGACAATTGCTGCACCGCACGATAATAAATCCCAGGCTGAGTTACACTAAGTACTTAAACTTACTTTCTCTCTCGATTCTGAACTATTTACACGCACAGAACACCATGATTACTGCCGTCTACCCCGGAACATTCGATCCCCTCACCCGAGGTCATGAAGATCTGGTGCGCCGCGCGGCCAGCCTTTTCGATCACCTTGTGGTCGGAATTGCCCACAGCCAGGCTAAAAACCCTTTTTTCACCGTTGAAGAACGGGTTGAAATCGCGCAAGAAGTGTTGGGGCACTACCCCAATGTGGAAGTTAAAAGCTTCGCCGGTTTGCTTAAGGACTTTGTTCGCGAAGAGAACGCCCGGGTGATCGTGCGCGGCCTCAGGGCGGTGTCGGACTTCGAATATGAATTCCAAATGGCCGGCATGAACCGACATTTGCTTCCGGAAGTTGAAACACTTTTCATGACCCCTTCCGATCAATATCAATTCATCTCTGGAACCATTGTGCGCGAAATCGCGCTTCTGGGCGGCGATGTCAGCAAGTTTGTTTTTCCGTCGGTTGAGCGCTGGCTGCACAGCAAGTCTGCCGCCCGGCGCGAAGCTGCTCAGGCTAAATAAACCGATTTAATATGGCACTGTACATTACCCAAGAGTGTATAAACTGCGACGTTTGCGAGCCGCAATGCCCGAACGAAGCAATATACATGGGTGAAGAAATTTACGAAATCAACCCGGCGAAATGCACCGAATGCGTCGGACATTTTGAAGAACCACAGTGCCAGGTTGTTTGCCCCGTTGAATGTATAGAAATTCACCCCGACTGGCGTGAAAGCCGTGAACAGCTTCTTGAGCGTTACGAAGAACTCACATCGACACGCAAACCAGCGTAATACGCACCTTTAGAAAAACCAGGAAACACTCACAGTGG